>NZ_VFVX01000016.1:0-126714 GCF_006442395.1 Mesorhizobium sp. B2-3-5
AAGCCGTTTCACCGTATCGGGCGAGGCCGCGACACGCGGCTCGTTCGCATCGAGCTCACGAGGGATGAAAACCGTCTCGATCACGTTATCCCGTGGCTCCACTGATCAGATCATTTCCGGGTCATCAGGTTGACCGGGACGTCGCGCTATCTAGCCGAAAGAGGACCGCTCTTCAAGCAGTAAGTTATCGGTCGATAACTAAACTTTCGACCATCCTAGGGGCATGTCTGGACGGAGTCGGATCCGGTTCTCGGCGATTGACAAGCGGCACAATATAAGTTATCAATCGATAACTACGCTTTGATTGGCTGGGAGGAGCCATGTCTGGAGCGACCTGCCGCCACGATGACGTTGTACGTTGGCCATGAGCCTGCCAGCGAAATCTCAGCGACCAGGGGCCAATGACAGACACTCTCCAGGACGCGGTTCTACGCGACCCGGAAAGACTCTCTTCGGGGCCGCTTCGAACTTCCTCGCCGCCATCAGCGCAAAGAGGGCAGACCCCTCGAATGAGCGCGGGATTCAAAGAAAACCCCGATGGATGTTTCCGGTTGGGATTGGCAGGGACAGCGTAGCCATGAACTACATCAACCTCAGCGAGCATGTGATGAGCAAAGCCAGTCCCGGTTCCTTGGTTGAGATCGCGGGGATCCGCAAGGCCTTTGGTGCCACGGTCGCATTGGAGAATGCAAATGTCACCCTCGAGGCTGGCGAGGTCCATGCCCTGCTTGGTGAGAATGGCGCTGGCAAGTCAACCCTAGTTAAAATGCTGAGCGGTTTGGTGCGTCCAGACGCTGGGCAGATAACCATCGGGGGCACCCAGGTGCAGTTGCGGTCGCCCGTTGAAGCTCACCGTCACGGCATTCAGACGGCATTCCAGGAACTTACATTGGTGCCCGACCTGACTGTCGTGCAAAACATGTTGCTCCCTTATCAGCCAACTGGGCTGCTCGGTCAAATCCGCGAACGGCAAGGTTCTAAACTCGTTGCGGAACACATGAAGCGTGTGCTGCTCGATTCTATCGATATTCACCAAGAGGTTCGTGGGCTGCCCTTGGCGGTGCGTCAAAAGATCGAGATCGCCCGCGCAATCTTCCGCAAGCCACGCATTCTGCTTTTGGACGAACCGACGGCTTCGCTGTCCGGGCCAGACATTGATTGGCTTGGCGATCTGATCGAGAGCCTTCGCCGCGACGGCATCACCACGGTCCTGATCACCCATCGCCTGCCGGAGGTTAGACGCTTTTGCGACCGACTCACGGTCCTGCGCAACGGAAAGGATGTTGGCACTTTCACGCCGGCCGACGTTAGCGACGAACAAGTGATCGAAATGATCATTGGCCGTTCATTGTCGGCGACATTTCCAAAGAAACAGCCGGTCACACAACGTGGCACCCCAATGCTTTCAGCTCACGGTCTCGCCACAAGCAACGGCCTTACCGATGCATCGCTTAGACTGTACGAGGGCGAAATCATTGGCGTTGGTGGCCTGCAGGGTATGGGGCAGCAGGAGCTGTTTCGTGCCTTGTTCGGAGCATCGCCTCTAACCGCTGGTCGTATCGAGGTCAGCGGCAAACGAGTCACGTTGACGTCGCCTCGCGACGCCATCAATCCCAATGTCGGCATCAGCCTGGTGCCAGAGGAACGTAAGACGGAGGGCCTCTTCCTGCGCCTGGATGGCAAACGCAACGTGTCGGCCCCGGTCCTTGATCGGTTTGCCGGGCTCGGCCTCATTCAAGGTGGTGAAGAAGCCGCTGCCGTTAGTGAAATGCTGTCACGGGTCCAAGTGGCTCAACGCGCTCTTTATACGCCGCTAAGCGCATTTAGTGGGGGTAATCAGCAGAAAGTGGCGATCGCCAAGTGGCTTATGACATCTGGCAAAATCCTGCTGATGGTTGATCCCACGCGCGGCGTGGACGTCGGCACTAAGCACGAGATCTACCTGATCATGCAGGGTTTCGCTGCCGCAGGCGGGACAATCCTGTTCTTCTCAACGGAGATCGAAGAACTGGTGAACCTCAGCCACCGCGTTCTTGTGATGTATCGAGGTCGCATAGCCGCGCACCTTGAGGGAACCGATGTTTCCGAGAACTCCATCATGCGAGCCGCGCTCGGCGGCGAGGCCAAGGGCGGGCATGAGATGGGAGATGCCGAGAAAATCGAGGAGGAACGAGCGTGAGTGCTATTGCTGGACATGGGCGAGAGATTGCATACGGCAGCATGGGACGGTGGTTAAACCGTGCCAAGCCGACGCTGATTCCGATCGCTGTTTTTGCCTTCTTCTTTTCGGTGCAGTTGGCGATATCGCCTTACGCATTCGGCTACTTCGACTTCAACTACATGTCGAGCGGCGGCGCTACCCTTGCCCTGGCCGCGATGGGTGAGACGGTTATTGTTTTGGCTGGAGGCTTCGACCTCAGCGCCGGCGCGGTGATCTCTCTGGTCAATGTGATGATGGCAACGACGATGCAGGATTCCATTGCGTCGCAAGTCGGTTGGGGTTTGGCTGGTATCGCACTCGGCGGATTGGTCGGCGCCTTCAACGGCTTCTTCGTCGCCTTCTTCCGCTTGCAGTCGATCGTGGTGACATTGGCCAGCATGTTTATCGTCTCTGGCTGCGCCCTGCTGATCCGGGAAACCCCCGGCGGCCAGATAGCATCTGGGTTTTCCGCCATCATAGCAGGCGATGCCATACCCAATCTTTTGCCCTCCGCCGTTGTCGTTCTTCTGCTCGCCTTTCTGGTCTGGCACCTGATCAAGAAGTCGCGGCTTGGGGTGGCCATCTTCGCGGTCGGCAGCGACGAGGCCGCTGCCGGCTATTCAGGCATCGACGTACGTTGGACAAAGTTCCTCTCATTTGTGATCGGCGGCTCCTTCTACGGGGCCGCTGGTGCTTTCCTCAGTGCGCAGACCGGATCCTCCGATCCGCTGGTCGGACAACCCTTGCTGCTGCCGATCTTCGCAGCGGTTGTGGTCGGCGGAACGCTCTTGGGCGGTGGAAGGGGTGGCTGCTTTGGCTCCATTGTTGGCGCCTATGTGCTGATGATCATCGTCAACGTGCTTCTCGCTTTCAACGTACCATCTTATTACAGTCCGATGGCGCAGGGCATTATTCTGATTATTGCGGCACTGGCTCAGTCCCTCGGCCGGAAATCGCGGCTCAGCCTCTCAGTGGCGTTTCTGACGACCCGATTCCGCGCCTGGCGTGACGGCACGCTCCCAGCCCGGGCGCGTTCGGTACGAGTGCCCACGGCTTCCGTCTCCAGAAGAGACCCCCTCACGATCAAAAGGCCGTCCTGGTTTGCACGGCACAAGGATACGCTGCGCTTCGCGCTTCCCTCATATATCGCCTTCGTTGCTGTCGTTGCAGCAACGGCGATCTGGCTCGGTCCACACAGGCTCGACGCGCACTACTTCAACTCCCTGACGGTGCTGTGCGGCTTTCTGGCGATACTGGCGCTGGGCCAAGGCTCAGTCATCATCACCGGTGGCCTCGACCTGTCGGTGCCTTGGACGATCGGCCTTTGCGCCATCGTTCTGACGACGCTGGCACCCGGCGACAACATAGCCGCGATCTGGGCCATACCGCTGGTGCTCGTTCTTGGCGGCCTAATCGGATTGATCAACGGGCTCGGCGTTAGCTTCTTTGGACTGCCGCCGATCGTATGCACACTTGGCACCAGCGCGATCTTACAGAGTGCGGCCCTTGTCTATTCAAACGGCACCCCCTCCGGATTCTCACCGCCTGCCGTGCGCTGGTTCATGAACAGCAGCCTGCTCGGCGTAACCCCGGTGGTGTGGTTCCTGATCCTGTTCGTCATCGCCGGCACGCTCCTACTTGAGTACTCCACCGTCGGTCGGCGATTCTACGCCACCGGCAATTCCCCCGTCGCCGCCTACCTATCCGGTATCAACGTTCCAGCCGCAACGACCGTCGCCTATATCCTCAGCGGTGTTTGTTCCGCACTCACGGGCGTTCTCCTCACAGGCTTCAATGGCCAGGCAACGCTGGGGATGGGGGACGAATACCTCCTGCCTTCGATCGCTGTCGTGGTAGTGGGTGGAACGTTGATCACCGGCGGACGGGGTCACTATCTTGGCATGGTTGGCGGCGTGCTCGTCCTGGTTACCATGCAGACGCTCTTGGCGGGTACGAATTTGCCATTCGCCGTGCGGAGCATCTTGTTTGGGCTTGTGATCCTGGGTGCCGTTGTGTCGCTGCGTGAGCGTTCGGCCTGAGGCAGGGCAGGTGAGTGGGTTAGCCCGCTAACAGCTCGACTACATGCTCGGCGATAGCAAGGGATGAGGTCAGGCCGGGAGACTCGATGCCGAAGAGGTTGACCAAGCCTTCAACGCCGTGCGTCTCGGATCCCTCGATCCGAAAATCTTGGTTGCCGGCAGAGGCCGGAGCTATCTTAGGACGGATGCCGGCATATCCAGCGTGCAACCGCGCTGGGTCCACATTGGACCAGTAGCGTTGGATCGCCTGAACGAAGTTTGGCAACCGCGCCTCGTCGACAGTGTACTCGATATTCTTCACCCACTCGACATCTGGACCGAAACGGGCTTGGCCGCCCAGGTCGAGTGTCAGATGTGTTCCCAGGCCACCAGCAACCGGGACCGGATAAATCAACCTGCTGAACGGCGCGCGCCCGCTCAAGACGAAATAGATCCCCCGGGCAAAGTACGGCTGAGGAACGAAGGCCGGCGGCAGGCACTCGATCGTGCTGGCAACCGCGCATGCATAAAGCCCAGCGGCGTTGATCAGTACGGCAGCGCGGATCGAAACACTGTCAACCTGTCCAAAGGTCAGTTCGAAAGTACCGGGTCGGCCGCCAACGCGCATGAGGCGCGAGCCCAGCGCGATCATGGCGCCGGCGGCTTCCGCTTCGCCGCGGTAGGACAGCATGAGTGCGTGGCTGTCCACGATCCCCGTTGACGGCGACAAGAGTGCGGCAGCGCAGGTGAGATCTGGTTCGAGGCGTTTGGCCTCGGCGGCGTCAAGCATCCGCAGGTCGTCGACCCCATTGCTTTTTGCCCGAGCCGAGAGTTCCTCGAGTTTGGCAACCTCGTTGTCTTCAACGGCGACGATTAGTTTTCCGCAGCGACGGAACGGAACGTGCCGTGTTTCCGCATATGCATAGAGCTGATTGCGACCTGATAGGCAAACCCGGCTTTGAAGGCTATCGGGAGCATAGTAAATCCCGGCGTGGATGACCTCACTGTTCCGAGAGGACGAATGCGTGCCAATGGCAAGCTCCTGCTCAACGACCAGCACCTCGCGGCCGGCGAGCGCCAGGGCACGAGCGATGGCCAGCCCAATTACCCCGGCACCCACCACGACGCATTCAACTTCATCCATAGTCGTCGCCTGCGGGGCGCGTTAGTCGACCAACAATCCGACGCAACAGTGGCGAGACAAGGAGCACCACGGGCAGCATAGCAAGCCACGCCCACAGCCACGATACAGCCCATTTGACAATTGGAAGGCCTAAGCCATCCGAGACCGAAGAGACCGCCGTGGCGATAGCACAAGTCAACGCGGATTGCAAAACGCCGTAGGCAATATGGCCATATCGTTCGGGTACCAGGGCGAAGGATGTACCCCTCATGCGGCGCTGCGCATGGTGTGCCCGGCCCTGTTCAGGGCCGGGCGCGTGAACTCCGTCTGGGCGCACGTTGCGAGCTCAGGCCAGTTCGCTTTCCTTCTGGTGGAAAGTATAGTCCGTATAGCCACGCGCATCGCCGCCGTAGAACGTATTACGGTCATATTGATTCAATGGGGCGCCGGTCCTGAAACGCTCCGGCAGATCCGGGTTGGCGATGAACCAACGACCAAAGGCAACCAGATCGGCATCGCCCGACTGCACGATGGCCTCGGCGCTGTCGCGCTTGAAGCCGCCGGCGGCGATGAGGGTGCCCTTGAATTTGCGGCGGATGTGCTTCGAGGCGATGGGCTCGGCACCCTCGACAAGGTCGTCGTTGCCCTTGATGCGCGGTTCGACGATATGCAGATACCCGAGCCGGCGCTTCTCGGCCTGTTCCGCGAGATACCCGAACGTGGCCGACGGATTGCTGTCAGCCATGTCGCCGTAGCTGCCGCTCGGCGCGAGACGTAGGCCAACCCGGTCGTGGCCGAAAACAGAGGCGGCGGCATCGATAACCTCGAGCATGAAGCGTGCACGGTTTTCGATCGACCCGCCGTAGGCATCGGTACGACGGTTTGTGTTGTCCTGAAGAAACTGGTCGGGCAGATAGCCATTAGCGCCGTGAATCTCGACACCGTCGAAACCGGCTTCCAGCGCACGCGCCGCAGCCTTGCGCCAATCCTCGACGATGCCAGGGATCTCGTCGATTTCAAGCGCGCGAGGCATCGAGAACTCAACGTCGCCGTATTCCGAATGAGCCATCCCGCCTTCGCAACGGATCGCCGAAGGGGCGACCGGGGCAGCGCCACCAGGCTGCAGGTCGGTGTGTGACTGCCGGCCCACATGCCAGAGTTGGGCGAACATGCGCGCGCCCTTGCCGTGCACGGCATCCGTCACTTTCTTCCATCCCGGAATGTGGGCGTCAGAATAGATGCCGGCGGCGAGATGGTAGCCGTAACCTTGCCGCGACACGGGCGTCCCTTCGCTGATGATCAGGCCACCGTCGGAAGCGCGCTGCGAATAGTACTCAGCCATTAGATCGTTGGGGATATCGCCGGTGTCCGAGCGCATCCGGGTCAACGGTGCGAGGACCACCCGGTGCTTGAGGGTGTACGGGCCGAGTCTCGTGGAGGTAAAGAGCTTCACCGTTCGTTTCCTTTTCAGATTAGTTGGCGAGGACAGGGCCACCAGAGGGCTCTAACCCGACAGCCCGCGTGCGCCGGCCAATTCGTCCGCGATTCCGGCGGCGCCCGGCTCAAGTCGCTACGCGGTAGCCCGCATCAGACAACATGGCAGTACCGTGAACCTCGACGGACCCGAAGACCCCCTGGCGGAATTTCGCTTATTCCGTCGAGGAATGCGGCGGTCGGAGGCAATTCGCAAAAGGCTCTGGCTCGCCCCGCAGGGCGCTGGGGCGAGTCAATCTGCATGAATCCAGTTGACTTTCCTGTCCAAGTAAGTTATCGATCGATAACTAAAACGTACAGGGAGGTTTTAGCCCGATCTGGCTAAGGCGGGCTTCAAGCACAACAGCGCGGCGGGGCCGCCGCAAGCAGCAAGCCTTCGCGATTGCCGCGTTGGCAAATTCGAACACCAATCGAGTTGGGCGAGTTGTGACACTCTCGCCCGCGAGTTGACGAGGTCGAGATCTATGTCGCCTCGACCTCGATGTTTTCACAGGAGGAAACTATGAGACTGCAAGATAAAGTTGCCCTGGTCACCGGTGGTAATCAGGGTATTGGCCGCGCGGTGGTTGATCTGTTCGTCAAGGAAGGCGCGAAGGTTGTCGTCGGCGACATGGCGGACCCGAAAGAGAAATTCGGTCCGAATATCGAGGGTATGCGCCTCGACGTCACCAAGGAAGCTGACTGGCAAAAGCTCGTGGCGGACGTCGAAAAGAAGTACGGCCGCATCGACATCCTGGTCAACAACGCCGGCATTCTGACCTATGAGCCGATCACCGAATGCTCGGTCGAGTCGTGGAACCGCACCATCGCCGTCAACCAGACCGGCCCGTTCCTTGGGATGAAGCACGTCATCCCGGTCATGCAGAAGAATAAGAAAGGCGCGATCGTCAACATCTCGTCGATCTGGGGCACGATCGGCGCGCCGGGTGCGGCAGCCTACCACGCCTCGAAGGGCGCCGTCCGCACCATGACCAAGAACGCCGCGCTCACTTACGTCGATGACGGGATCCGGGTCAACTCGGTTCATCCCGGTATCACGCGCACCCCGATGGTTGACGCCCAGAGCGAGGAACTCAACAATCTGGTCGTTGCGGGAACGCCGATGAAGCGCATGGGCAAGCCGATCGAGCTGGCTTACGCTATCCTGTATCTCTCAAGCGATGAATCCAGCTACACCACAGGCGCCGAGCTCTACGTCGATGGTGGCTTCCTCGCTATCTGAGCGTCGCTTCCTCCCAAGGGTGACGACCGCAAGATGGCGCCCGAGAAATCGGGCGCCGTTTCTCTTTGGAGGCGTACCCGGCTTGTAGGGGCGATCTTCGGCGGCCGGGACCGTCTAGGCTCCTGCTTTCTTACGGAGCGCGCGTTTGGGTCCCACCTTGGGTGCGGTCGTCATGCTGCGGGTACCGTCGACCTGATGGATCTCGCTTTGGCGGTTCTTAACGCCCGCCTGATTTTCGAGAACCTTCCTCGCCACTGCGGGATATCCGGCGAGCAAGCCGTCTACCGCGAGTCTGATGAACTCATCTACATCCGTATGGACCTGAACCCCGTAAACCTCGCGTCGCACGCCATAGTAGAACACACCGCCGTGGAAAACCCAGAAGGCGGCGAGCTCCTGATTGGTGATTGGAACCTCTTCGATCGTCGGGAGGCCGTTGTCCTGCCTGATCTCCTCGCAAATGCGTTTAAGGACGTTTTCTTCCATGAAGGGGACGTATTGCTTATTGATGTCGACGCCCTTGAGGCCCGAGAACAGAAAGATTCGAATCCACTCCGGCTGGAACATGATCTCGGCATATTCTTCATAGAACTCGATCAAGCGCTCACGCAGCGGCAACGAGCGATCCGCGATCAATCTGCTCCAGTCATGACGCCAGCGGCCGATGTAAACTGCGTCATAGACATTCTTCACCAGATCTTCCTTGGAGGGGAAGAAGCGGTAGAGCAGGGGCTGCTTTACACCCATCCTCAAAGCCAAGTCGCGTGTGCCGCCGTCAAATCCGACTTCCGAAAAAAATTTAATCGCCTCCTGAAGGATCATGTTCTTCCGCGCTTCGTGCGTTAGACGCCGCCGTTTTGGTTGTTCGGCAGGCTTGGTCTTGCGAACACTGTTCGTCTTTGCACGTGGCATTGAAATTTTCCTGTATCGGTTAGCCGCTGAGTGACAGATAGATAGCTTGCAAGTGTCCCCGCCGATAGGACCTTTCCGAAATTCGTGTCAGGACAGCCCAAGTATGAGCCTGCATCGCGGCGAGGCTCAAGAGCACACTCTGCCGTTCCCGAAAAAAACAGACAATTGACTTGGAAAACTAAGTTATCGAGCGATAACTATCTTGACTCCGAGGCCTGGCTGCGCTCAAATGCATTCAGAAAGGTCGAGGGAAGGAAGCAGACGTGGGAGCGCCCTTAGAACCACCCAGCACGGTTTTGACGCTCGCCAGCATGAGCGGCAGCACGGACATCCCAGCCGCAATGATGGCTGCCCGTTCGGCTCGGTCACTTGCAGCTCCGTCGATGAGATTGCGTCACTTTCTTGGTGAGGGAGCTGGCATCCGATCGTTCTGGCAAGCCTTACCAATGGCTTTCCCGCGCAGGGCGGGTCCGCTCCTCGTCAGCGCGGGTGCCGGATAAGGCTGCGCCCCGCCAGCGAGCGAGTTTTCAGTATCCGCCGGTCGCCATGGCATGGGGTCAATGGCGGCCTGATGTTGCGGCCGATTCGACCCTTGGAAGCTTCCGGCCACTCTCTCCCAAAAGTGGCCGTTCGATGGAGATTCTTATGGCAGCCGTGAGGAAGAACGGAAAATCGCCGCGCGCCGTCATCATCGGCGGCTCAACTTCGGGTCTTATGACAGCAGCCTTGCTGCGACAGCAGGCCTGGGAGGTGAACATTTATGAGCGCTCGCCGATAGCGCTCGTCGGGCGCGGCGCGGGCATCGTTTGCCACGACGAATTGTTCCGCGCACTCGAACGCAGCAGCGCCGGCACAAAGGACCTCGGTGTCGAGGTCGAGGAACGCGTTGCCTTCGATGATGAAGGCCAAATAATCGGACGTAGGGAATTTCCGCAGACAGTCACGTCTTGGGACCGCCTTTTCCAGCTCGTTCGCAAGACGGTGCCGGACGATTGTTATCACCTCAATCATCACTTGGCGCGCGTCGAGCAAGATGGCGATGTGGTGCGCGCCATTTTTGAAAACGGCAATGTCGTCGAGGGTGACTTGTTGGTCGGCGCGGATGGCTTTCGGTCGGCCGTCCGGCAACATTTTCTGCCGGAAGTACAGCCTGAATACAGCGGCTATCTGATCTGGCGGGGCCTCGCGGACGAATCGGCGCTCGATCCGAAGATCCGGGACCTGGTGTTCGACAAATTCACCTTCCATTTCCCGCATGGCACTGAGATCCTCGGCTATCCGATTGCCGGGATTAATAACGACCTTCGTGCAGGAAAGCGGCGCTACAACTGGGTTTGGTATCGAAAGACGAGCGCCGCGGCGCTCGACGACATGCTGACCGACGGGGATGGTCGCTACAACGCGTTGGGTATCGCGCCGGCGGCGATCAGGCCACAGTTCGTCGCCCAGATGCGAGCGGACGCCGACATGATTGTCTCTCCCCCGCTTCGCCACGTCCTCGCCAAAATCGATAACCCGTTCTTCACACCGATCTTGGATCTGCTATCGCCGCGCTTCAACGAGGGCCGGATTGCGCTGGTTGGCGACGCTGCTGTGGTAGCCCGGCCGCATGTCGGCTACGGCACCACCAAGGCCGCGGCCGACGCGGTGGCCTTGGCCGATGCCATTGGCACTGGGGACGGCGACCTGCCAGCGAGGCTCCGGCACTACTCGGATGACCGGCACGGCGTCGGCGCCCTTTGTTTCCATCGCGGACGTCAGCTGGGCTCGTGGATCTCCGGCGACGAACCGAGGACGCAGAAGGAGAGGGACGAATACGCTGATTTGCACACCATTGAAGGCGTGCTGCGTCACGTCGCCAGCGGCGAATTCCTCCTCATCTAAGTCAGCTTGCGGCCAAGAGTTTGAAAGGACGTCCCATGAGCAGTCAGGATCTGCCAAAGCCGGATTTTGCGCGCAACATGCGACTGATCGGACATTCGGACCAGGGCGGCAGGCCCGATGGCGTCCAGCTGATGGTCGATAAGGGCTTTGCATATATCGGCCACATGTTCTCAAAGGGTTTTAGCGTGGTGGACGTACGCAACGCACGCGACCCCAAGCCGGTGTCCTATGTCGCCGCGCCGGAAAACACGTGGAACATCCATCTCCAGACGGCCGACAATTTGCTCCTCGTCATCAACGCCAAGGACATGTTCGCCGCGAGCGAGTTCCAGGACGAGAAGGAGTACTACAAGGGCGCCCTGGGCAAGAAGGTCGGTACGGCCGATGCGGTCAAGCCGAGGGTGCGCGACTGGACCGCGGGAATGGCAATCTACGACATTTCGCGCGCCGGTGACCCGCGACGGATCGGGTTCTTTTCTGTCGAGGGGGGAGGCGTTCACCGTATCTGGTACACAGGCGGGCGCTGGGCTTACGTCTCAGCATTGCTCGACGGCTTTTCCGACTACATTTTCATGGTCGTTGATATGGCCGACCCAAGCAGTCCGCGTGAAGCTGGGCGCTACTGGTTGCCTGGCATGAATCTGGCAGCCGGCGAAACGCCGAGTTGGGAACCGACCCGTCGCAACGGTCTACACCATGCTATTGTCCATGGCGACACGGCCTACGGGGCATGGCGCGACGCTGGCCTAGTCATCATGGATGTAACCGATCGCACGAAGCCTGGTCTTGTTGCACACAAGAACTGGTCGCCGCCCTTCGGCGGTGGCACGCATAACTGCCTGCCGCTGCCCGACCGTAATCTGCTGATCGTGCTCGATGAGGCGGTGATGGACAATCAGGAGGATGGCCTGAAGCTGATTTGGGTCATGGACATCCGCGATCCCTCTAATCCCGTGACCGTCTCGACATTCCCAACGCCCGACGAAGCCAACTACAAGTACAAAGGTGGCCATTTCGGACCGCATAACCTTTATGAAAACCGCCCCGGCAGCTTCGTCAGCTCTGACTTGATCTTCACGACCTACCAGAACGCCGGCATCCGGGTGTTCGACATTAAGAACCAATATCAGCCCGTCGAAGTCGCGGCGTTTGTGCCGCCGAAACCGAAGTCACTGGTGGACACGCGCCCTGGGCGGCCGCAGGTCATCCAATCGTGTGACATATTCGTTGACGCAAGTGGGCTGGTCTACGCCAACGACTACAATGGCGGGCTTTACATTCTGGAATATACGAAATGAAGGTAAGAATCGCCGAGGTCGCGCGCATCGTCTCGTTCGCCGAAGCTTGTCGCCGTGCGATTGGCGATCAATACGTCCTGGACCAGCCTGACGCAATTGCCCCGTACACCTCCGATTTCTGGCGGCATTACCACGGACGATCGTCATTTGTGGTCAGGCCGGGCTCGACGTCGGAGGTGGCCAAGGTTGTCACGCTCGCCAATAGGTTCAAAGTGCAACTCGTCGTCCAGGGGGGCAACACTGGCCTTGTCAACGGCGGTATTCCTGACGACTCCGGGCGGCAGGTGGTTTTGTCGCTAGGCCGCCTGAATGCGATCCGCGTCCTCGATGCACAAGGGGATTTTGTAATTGCCGAAGCGGGCTGCGTGCTCGCGGACATCCAGCGGGCGGCACTCGAGGCGGGCCGCATGTTCCCGCTGTCGCTAGGGGCCGAGGGCTCCTGCCAAATAGGTGGCAATCTTGCGACCAACGCGGGCGGCAACAATGTGTTGCGCTACGGTTCGACACGCGACTTGGTCCTGGGGCTGGAGGTGGTTCTGCCAGACGGCTCGATCCTAGAAGGTCTTCGAACCCTGAGGAAGGACAATACAGGCTACGACCTCAAGCAGCTGTTCATCGGATCTGAGGGAACGCTGGGCGTTATCACCGCCGCCGCGTTGAGACTTGTTACCGCTCCTAGAGAGCGAGTCACACTGTGGTTGACGGTAGCTTCGGCGAAGGCTGCCGTTGCACTGTTCGCGGATTTCCGCAGCCGCTTCGGAGATCTGATCTCCAGCTTCGAGATGATCCATGCCAAGGGGGTTGACTTGGCGACCACCCGCCTTTCTGGAGTTCGCCGGCCGGTTGAGGACACCGAGAGTCCTTGGCATATCCTGGTGGAGCTGGGCTGGACCTTCGACACTGGGCTGAAAGAACGCGCTGAGGAAGCGCTGGCCGGTCTGTTCGAGGACGGTCTATGCGTGGACGGAACGCTGGCCGAAAGTGAACAACAGCGGCTGAACCTGTGGCGCGTTCGCGAGGGCCAACCCGAGGCCGCCCGCGAGGTTGGCACTGTTGTGCGGACAGACGTCAGCGTTCCCATCTCTCTGATTCCGGAACTGCTCAACGAGGTCGAGCAATACGTCGCAAGCCTTGATGCGGGTGTGCTCTTCGTCCCATTCGGACATGTGGGCGACGGGAATCTGCACGTTAACTTCGTCGTGCCTCCAGCAAAGGCGGCGGAGCTGGGACCCCGGCTGCTCGACCATGTGTTCACCGAAGTCACCCACATGGGAGGCTCGATCAGCGCCGAACATGGAGTCGGCCGGAACAAACGGTTGCGGCTGATCAGGGCAAAGGCCGGCCCACCTCTTCAGGTCATGAAGCGCATCAAGCGGACGCTCGATCCGGCCCGCACGCTTAACGCCGGTATTGGTCTGGTTTAATCCAGCACGTTACCTGCTTTCGTGTAGTGGCGAGAACTCGGCATGTGGCCCTCTTCGATCATGCCGGGGATCAGCTCCAGACGAGAGGGCATCCGATGAGAGCTTGGGCTAAAAGGCGAGCTGCTCGCATCACTCCGACGCCGGCGCCATCGGTTCCGAACTCCCGACAGGCTGGCGATCGTGTCCGGACTTTGGCCAGAACACCAAGACGGCCGCGGTAGCCATGCACGCACCAAAACTCAAAAATGCGAGCCGCGTGCCTATATTCCAGTCGCCGACCCAATGCAGCACGATGCCCATTGCCGCGACGCCTGCCAGAGAGCCGATCTGGCGATTCGCATTCAGCGTCGCCGCGCCAATGTTGGCGTTCTGTTGGCCCGCCTCCTGCATGATGGCGACAATCACGGAAGGGATGGCCAAGCCAAACCCGGCGTTGCAGAGCGCAATCGTCATTGCGGACATCCAGCGCGGACCCTCGACGCCAAGCAAGGCGGTAAGCAGACAGCCGGCGGACGATAATAAAAACCCCGTTGTCAGAACGCGGACAATGCCGAAGCGGGCAGCGACATAGCCCGAGACGATGTTCATGACGGTGATGAGGGCCATCAAGGGCAACATGTACAGCCCGGTCGCTAGCGGGCCTTCGCCCCGAGTCTGTTGAAGGTAGAGGCTGAGAACGAAGATTTGGCCAAACAGCGTGAAATTGACCATGAAACCCATGCCGTTAAACGCCCAGAAACGGGCATTGCGAGCCAGAACTATGGGGACCACCGGAGATCCGGAGCGCAGCTCCCTAAAGACGAGCATCGCCAGAGCAGCGGCCGCGACCAGGCTGGCAAGCTGAATCTGGAGCGACATAAGCCAACCAAGCACCGGACCTTCAATCAGGACGAAGCTCAGTGCACCCAGTGTCACCATGATCAGCGCATGGCTGAGCGCTGAAAATCGACGGCTGCGGGTTGATGAGGGCCTCAACAGCATCGCGCTCAGCACTATCGCGAGGATCCCAATAGGGATGTTCAAATAGAAGATGCTTCGCCAACCGAATAGAGACACCAAAAGCCCGCCAACAAGCGGCCCCGCACCGGCCGCCGCGCCGACGACGGCGCCCCAGATGCTGATTTGTTTCGCACGCTGTACCCTTTCTGGAAAGGACTCGGTAATCAAGCTCATGGAGCTCGGCATAAACAAAGCCGCGCCCAGACCCTGAAGCAGCCGCGCGACGACCAGCAGATCGGTCGAGGGCGCAAGCCCGCAGAATGCGGAAGCCGCGATGAACCAGACGAGACCGATCATGTAGGTTCGTTTGGCGCCTAGCCGGTCCGCCATGGCGCCTCCGAGCAGAAGCAGAGCCGCGAAGCTCAGGGTATAGGCGTCCACGACCCACACAAGTGAAGCTAGCGGCGCCCCAAACTCAGCCTTGATCGTGTTGAGAGCAACATTCACAGCGGTCGCGTCCAGCATGGCCATCACGTAGCCGAGGGCGAGCACGAAGGTGACTGCCAGTACACGGCCCTTTGACTGTGCTAGGCCGGATTGGGGAGGTTGGATCAAAGCGCTCATTAGGAAGCCGATTGTTCTGCCTCCGGGATCTGAAGTGAATCGGTGGCTTTGGAAGGACGCCATCTCTGGCAACAGTAAGTGGTTAGAAAGACCGTTGGCCCGGTAGCCCCCACCGCGGCATAACGGCTATTCCATACGGGAAGGAGCTCAGCTGCAAATGCTGATGCAGCCCCGAGGAATGTCAGCCTGCCGGGAAATGCGGCAGAACGTGTTCAGCGAGCTCGAGGATCACCTCCTTGGCGGGGCGCCGACTTGGCTTCATGTTCAACATGACATGGGACACGCCATCGGCTTCATGGCGCTTGAACAGATCGATCAGCGCATTTCGACCCGCCCGTAGGTGACGACCTGGCTGGAGAGGCGCACCGGGATCGGGCAGGAGATCGAACATGGCACCGTATCCGTAGGGTCTGAACGGGCCGCCAGCTGTGAATTCTCGCCAACGCGGCAAAATTGACGAAAGTTGGGATACTTCCGGCCCGTGCCAAATCCAGGCATCGACGTTTTCGGCGAGCCATTCAAAACTTTGGCCGGCGCGCCCGATAGCGACGACAGGCATTCTTTGGTTGAACGGCTTGGGGATCAGATCGATCGAACCGTTGAGTACACCATAGTGATCCGATCTGTGGCGCGGGAAGGAGGACTCCAACGCGACCCTCACCAGCTCAACGGCGTCCCGGTATCGCTCAGCGCGGTTGCCAAACTCGAGCCCGAAGGCCGGATATTCCTCAGGCCTATCGCCTGACGAGAGACCAAGAAGGAACCGACCGACCAGCAGTTGGTCGACGCTTGCGGCCTGTTTGGCGACGATCAGGGGCTCGCGCAGTGGAAGGACTATCCCTGCGGTTCCGATGCTAATGTTCTCGGTTACAGCTGCAAGGAAGCCAGCATAGGCGAACGGGTCCAAGATTTGGCCGGCGTCGCCGAAGCCAGGATCGAGGAACGGCACGTCGCGAAGCCACAGCCCGGCAAATCCCGCTTCATCTACTTGATGTGCCCGTTCGATATGATCGATCATTGTCGGGAGCGGGCCGTGCGGGTAGGCCTCCAGTGGCATGATGAAGCCCAGCGTCAATCCTTCTGGACGGAAAACGCGGGCGAACCCTCGATGGCGAGCAAAGCGGTTCGCGGTAGAAGGCTGGCGCATATCGGCGGCTTCAGACATGGGACGATCCAGTTCGAGTCACACCGGGTTTGCTCGGAGCCGCAAGGAGCGAGAACATTTTGGACATGCGATCCTATTTCCAGGCACCTGTTGACGACGCTCGAAATGGTGAAACGGGTTCATGTCGTATCTGCCAATGCGGTGGCAACTTGGGTAGGCCCTCATCACGGATAATGCTCATTCCGAATCCGCATAACCGTTAGTCTCCGATTTCAGCTACTCCCCATAAGAGATTCGACCAATGTCCTCTTGGACGTCCTCGCAGGGCGCAATGGGGAGCCTGCGAGAGAGCTAGGAGAATGCCACGGTCAAGCCGACAGCTATTGTGGTCGGCGTGGGGGCAGCCGCCGGCCTCGGTGCCGCGCTCTCTCGCCGCTTCGCCGCAGAGGGGTACCACGTCATTGCTGTAGGTCGAACGCCCGAGCGCATTGGATTGGTCACCAACTCTATCCTCTCCAATGGGGGCAGTGCTGAACCGTTTGAAGCTGACGCGACGATCGAGGAGGATATCCTTCGCCTGTTCGATTACGCCTTCGCACCGGTGCCGGAGCGGCAGCTACCCGATCTCGTCGTTTTCAATACCGGTGCCAATCGGCCAATCGACTTTCTGACGATGGAGTCGAATGACTTCGAGAAGTTTTGGCGTGTTGGCTGCTTCGCTGGCTTTTTGGTAGGCCGCGAAGCAGCCCGACGCATGGTATCTCTTGGAAGAGGCTCCATCTTGTTTACTGGGGCCTCAGCCAGCTTACGTGGCAAACCCCAATACGCCCAGTTCGCCGCGGCGAAAGCAGGATTGAGGGTTGTGGCGCAAAGCATGGCGCGCGAATTCGGCCCCATGGGCCTACACGTAGCCCACATCGTAATCGACGGTGGCATAGATGGCGAAGTCCTACGAACCAAATGGCCTGAGGTGGCCAGGGCCAAAGGCGAAGACGGCCTGCTGAAAGCCGACGCAGTCGCTGACACATATTGGCATGTTCATCGCCAACACCCGTCAGCCTGGTCTCAGGAAGTCGACGTGCGGCCCAACAAAGAATTCTTCTGAACGATCCGACACATAGCGACCGTCGATCTGCGATTATGTCTCGAGATAGTGTTACGAATTTAACACGCCGGTCGCATGAGTATTGCTCTTTCGGGATCGGAGCGCAGCCGGCATTGGAGATGCCGTCAGATCTGATGCGCGGGAAACAGGCTTCTATTTACAGGCAGGTCCGTCGCCGGGGTTTCGACACTTTTGGAGGCGACGTGGCCACGTGACACAAGCCTCCGAGAAGGCTTTGGCGCATTTTCTCGGGCCTTGGCACGTCAAGGTCAAGCAGGAGCAGAGATAAGAGCCCTTAAGTTTCGAGTTAGGAACCGAGCAGGCGGCGTCTAGTTGAAAGCAATCATAGCCGTCTGCACGGCCCGACGGTTGGCGATACGGGTCCGCCAAGCATCAAGCCGACGAAGCCTTTCCCACGGCAGCCTCTCGGCCACCGTTTGTACCACGACAAACGCGGCGATGTCGGCGACCGAGAACGCGTTTCCACCCATAAACCCGTCCCCTGTCAGAAAGCGTTCTGAGGCGAGAAGGTGCTCAGTGTACTCGTCACGGAGGAAAGTCGCGCCGGCGTTGTGACCGGAACGTCCCAGCCTGAAAGAGGCGTTGTTAACGCTGATGACATCGGTCACGAAGTGGAAGAAAGCGTCGAATACGCGTAGCCGTTGTTCTTCGCCTTCTGGCAGGAGCACGCCAGGCACCGCCTGAGCGGCAAAAAACATGATGGCGTTGGACTGGGTCAGAACCTGCTTGTCTGCACCGGCGCGATCAATCAGCAACACCGGTACGGTCCCTCGGCGGTTGACGGCAAGGTGGGCTTGCGAGCGCTGCTCTCCAGCGGCGAGGTCGACCTTTGTGACCTTGTACACAAGACCGGCTTCATTCAAAGCGATGGCGGCGCGCAGGCAGTTGCCCGTATGGGCGCGAGGAGTTCGAGTCGTCCGGTCACCTTGTCCACTTTAGACATTTCCTAAGCCTTTCGAGTTCAAGCGCAAGCTGCTTCACGTCGTCTCTGAACGAGACATCGTGCGTCGGCTGGCGGTGGATGGCAGCAACACCTTACAGCATTCGGTCGATCAAATTATGCAAACCGGGTGCCGGTCGCATCCGCTGACGAAACCGTAGCCTCATTGATGCTCGTGATGACACGGCACCGTGTGCGACATATGCCCTATCCCAAGGCGTTGTCATCGGCATTGTCAGCATCGGGGACGTCGTCAAATTTCGCCTTAGCGAGAAAAACGAGGAGAACACCTACCTTCAGGATCTCGCACGGGCGCACCTCTTAGCCGAGGAGGCAGACCGTATGCGTCGACTTACTGAAGGTGAGGCGAAGGGTGCGGCGAGCGACCATTGAAGCTTAGCCGGTCACCGGGAGAGGATTGGAAGCTGAATGCAGGTTGACGCGGACCGATGGTGTCGAGAACGTCCCGGTGTGTTCCAAAATGCCGATCGCGATTAGACACACGCAAGCTGCCCGCGCCGTCCTTACGGGCTGCGCAGCCGAGCGGTCCCCATCCCGGGACGCTGAACGGCACAATAGACGCGCGTGCTGAAGCACATCGTGCTGCGCGAAGCCTCGACGCGGCCGGTCTGAGCCTCGTCCGCGGGGGCGGCAGTATTATTCGTACACCGGATAGTCAGTATACCCGTCCGCGCCACCGCCATAAAGCCGTTCGGCGTTCAGCGAATTCATCGGCAGGCCGTCCCGCAACCGCCTGGGCAGGTCGGGGTTGGCGATAAACTTGCGGCCGAACGACGCCGCGTCGAGCCGGCCCTCGGCCAGACCATCCAACACGCGGTCGGCATCGTATCCCGAATTGGCGATGTAGGGGCCGCCAAAGGCGCGCCGCAGGATCATCGGGTCCACTAGGCGGTCCATCGGGTCGCCGCGAGGGTCTTTCGGTTCGACCACATGCATGTAGGCCAGTTTGCGGCGGCCAAGTTCGGTTGCGGCATAGGCGAAGGTGGCGGCAGGATTGCTGTCGCTCATTCCGTTGATCGTCAATGACGGCGACAGACGGATACCCACCCGGTCGGCACCCCAGACGGCAACCACGGAATCGGTGACCTCTAATGTCAGGCGAGCGCGGTTCTCGAGCGATCCGCCATAGGCATCTGTGCGATGGTTGGTGCCGTCGCGGAGGAACTGGTCCAGAAGATAGGCGTTTGCGGAATGAATCTCGACCCCGTCGAATCCCGCCACCTTGGCGTTGCGTGCGGCCCGCGCGTAATCGTCGACGATGCCGGGGATCTCGTGCGTTTCAAGCGCACGCGGCACCACAAAATCCTGCGGGCCGTCGTAGGTATGGGCGTAGCCTTCAAAACCGATTGCCGAAGGCGCCACGGGCAATGCACCGGCCGGCTGCAAGGACGGATGCGAAACACGGCCGACATGCCACAGTTGCAGCACCATCCGCCCGCCCGCTGCGTGAACCGCTTGCGTCACGCCTCGCCAGCCGTCAATCTGCGCCTGCGAATGGATGCCCGGCGCTCCGGCATAGCCCTTGCCCTGCGGCGAGATTTGTGTCGCCTCGGACACGATCAGACCTGCGCTGGCTCGCTGGGCATAATATTCGGCCTGAAGCGCGTGAACGGCATCCCCAGCATTCGCCCGGGTCCGGGTGAGGGGCGCCATAACGATGCGGTTCGGGGCGTGGATGGCGCCGAGACGAAGTGGCTCGAACAGGGGAGAGGTGTCGCGGGGCATCGGAAGCTCCTGAGGAAAGCCGCCGGGGTGTTGTCCCGGCGGCGCCGATTGCGGGGTCAGGCGGCGGATGCCAGTTCCGGGGCGGCCGGGAAGTCCACCGGGATCCGTGTGACGCCGTGGAGCAGGTTGGTCACTGTCTTGTCGCCGATCGTCACGATCACATCGACCAGGTTCTCGACCGTCCAGCCAGCAGCCAGGAAGGCCTCGACCAGCTTCTGGTCGCCGTGGCCACGGTTAACGGTGATGTCTTTGGTCATTTTCGCCAGCGCATCCAGCTTCGGGTCGAAAGACGCGCGACCATGGCGGATCTCCATGATCTGTTTCGAGTCGAAGCCGACCATGCCGCCGATGGCAGTATGAGCGGCCAGGCAATAGGCGCAGGAGTTCACTTGGCTGACGACGAGATTCACCACCTCGCGTGCCTTGCCGGTGATGGAGGATTTAGCCGACTGTAGCGCTAGATAAGAGCCAAGTGCGTTTTCGGAATGGGCGAGCGAGGCATAGAGATTCGGCACAAAGCCAAGCTGGCTTTTCAGCGAGTCAAACATCGCCTGATTGGCGGGGCTGACGCTGTCGCGGGTAGGAACGGTGATCGTCATAGAGTCTGTCTCCTTGGTGGGGTTGCGTCTCGATAAGCACCAGCTAGACAACTAGGCGAACTTCGATAATCCTGTGGTTTCGTATAAGATTGATACGCAGGGTGCAGGAATGAGCGCAGGGCTTCTGGAACATATCCGCACCTTCGTGCGCACCGTGGAAACCGGCAGCTTTACCGCTGTAGCGGTGGAACAGGGACAGAGCCAACCTACTGTCAGCCGTCAGATCTCGGCGCTGGAAGACCACCTCGGGGTGCGGCTGTTGCAACGCACGACTCGTGCGCTGACGATAACGGACGAGGGGCGCACCTATTACGACCATGCGCGCGCGCTCCTGGACGCGACCGAAGCAGCGGCCATGGCGATACGGCCGGGCATCACTGCGGTGACAGGGCAACTGCGTATCGCGGCACCGATGGCCTTTGCTCGCCTGCACCTGATGCCCCGTATGCGGCAGTTTCTGACCCAGCACCCGGCGCTAACGACCGACTGGGTGCTGGGCGACCGCTCCGTCGATCTTGTCGAGGAGGGTGTTGACCTGGCCATCCGCATCGGGCGCGTCACTGATCAGTCCCTAATTGCTCGTCATATCGGTGAGATGCGCAGGATCACGGTCGCGACCCCTGACTACTGGTTGCGCAACGGGCGCCCAACCCGCCCCGATGAGTTGAAAACCCATGACTGCATTGTCTATACCGGCCTGGCGACCGTAGACGAATGGCACTTCGCGGGCGTCGACGGATCCACGGCGGTCGTAAGGGTCAAGGGCCGAGTGCGGGTCAACGCGTCGGAAGGGATGCGCTCGGCCGTGCTTGAGGGTCTGGGCGTGGCCGTCGTGCCGACCTGGCTCTTTACGGACGAGATCGACAGCGGCATTCTGCAACGGGTGCTGACTGACTACGAGCCGAATCCACTGCCGATTCAGGTCGTCACGCCGTCCCGGCGTCTCATTCCGTCCCGGGTCCGCGCTTTCTCCGACTTTCTCGCGGCGGAGTTCCGTAGCGATCCGAGGCTTTCGAAGCGTGAGCCGATTATTGAGTGATCGTTCGCTTCATGATCGATCGCGCGGGGCACCACGAACAGGTTTGTGTCAGCAAAGCCTTTGCCTGCAATCTTTGGCTCGCCGGGCACAAACGGGCCGCAGATCGACCAACGCAGTAACGCCGCCGATCGCCGCGGCACGACTCCCGACTGAAAATGAATCGGCGTTAGGTGTATACAGTGGCCCATATCGCGGGTCTATCAGATGGACATGAGCGCCATGGCGTTTGGAAGGACGTACGGCAGGGAGCGGCCCGACATCGCAATCACCCTGCGGGTCGTGTTCAGGGTTACCGCAGTCGAGGGTGTTCGCGAAGCCGTCCCCGCAGGCCTTAATCTTTCGGGTTCCTCAGAATGGATACCCGAATTGCTGTCGGCGAAGTCCGCGCGGTGCTTGACGACTGGAACCTGACACCCATGGACCGTTTCTCCGACAGCCGCGCAGGCAAGTGCCAAGGCCCGCGCATTCGCCACGTACGTATGAAGCTGCATCTCTGGCGACCCGCTTAGTGAGGAGCATTTGGGGCTGAGTAGTTAGCGAAAAGACCCCTTCTGTAACTCCTGAGCGGGGCTACCGGGCAAAGCTCCACGGCAGCGTAAGGCACGAAAGTATAACTGCGAAGCTGGTGCTTACTATAGAGAGCGAGCCTTGTTCGTGGGCCTTTCGCGCGGTCTCCTGCAGGAACGGCCGTCGCAAATGAAACCAAGGTTGTATGGCCATCCTCAACTATCCGTACGGCCCATTCAGTTGCACGATGGTCGACCCGTACCTCGTTCTATGCAACAGCTGCCGTTAGCTGTCCGTCAATTAATTGAACAGCGAGACGCGATTTAGGCGTCGACAACTTACTCTCCGAGCGGCTGATCATAGTACGATCTGGGTCATCCGCCCACCAAATCAGCTTAGACTAGCCTCAGAGAGGGTTTTGACGAGGCAATTGCCAGTACTGCAAGCTGACATGTCTGCGAGTTACTGAATTCTATGCCAGAATTCCTCGGAGAGTTCTGGGCCGAGCCTCCGAGCGCCGGCACTTAAACGACCAAATACGCCAGCGAACACCCTCACCAGTGTTGGCCCGACGGTCCATTCCAAACCTCCGCTCATGTTGGCGGCAGGTGAAGGCGAAGCGGCTCCTGCAGCACCGTCGCCGCAGGAGCCGAGTGGCTTAGACGGCGGCCGCGCCCCCGTCGACAACCAGGTCAATCCCAGCAACGAAGCTGCTCTCATCCGACGCTAAGAACAATGCGGCGGCGGCCAGCTCTTCGGGGCGTCCGAGGCGTTTCATAGGTACTGCGGCCGCCCATCCGACCCTAACTGCGGCCCGCCCCTCCGGCGTATCTGCCTGCAGATCCATGATCGGCGTGTCGAAGGGTCCGGGGCTTATCGTGTTGACGCGGATTCCACGGTCAAGTAGCTCAGCGGTCCACGTCCGCGCGAACCCGCGGACGGCAGCCTTGCTTGCGGTGTAGGTTCCATAACCCGGGACACCTTTGTTGGCTGCGATCGACGACACAAGGATAACCGAGCTGCCCTTACCAAGAAGCGGAAGTGCACGGTTCACGGTAAAATAGAGGCCACGAACATTTATCCCGAAGGTGTTGTCGAAGTTCTCTTCGGTCGCTTCGGCGACCGGCTGCGGATCCACGATGCCAGAGTTAGCCACCAGGATGTCGATCCGGCCCTTCTCTCGTCGAACCTTGTCGACCAAGCGATCGATGTCCTGGATGCGCTGAACGTCGCCCTGCACTCCCGCGGCCTTGCCACCGATCGATGACACTGCCTTCTCGAGCTCAGCCGTCCGCCGACCCATGATGTAAACTGACGCGCCTTCCTTAGCGAAACGCTCGGCCATCGCGAGGCCTAGGCCACTGCTCCCTCCTGTGACGACTGCCACCTTTCCAGCAAGTTTTGACATTCCTTCGCGCCTTTCAATTGGTTGACGATGACTTCGAGGCGAGAGATACGATCGGATATGTCGGTTCGGCAGGCGGGCGCCCTGAATATCGTCTATTCCTAGAGAGAATAATCCGTAGTCCATTCGCGCGTCGCCCACGACGGAATTCAGCGGGTAGCGTATCTCGCGCCCCGCCAAACGGCAGCGGAATAACCATTATTCCAACAAGGACGGTGCCGAACCAAACCCGTAAGCGCTACGATTTTAGCGTATTTTCCTCGCCGTGCTGCGCCCCATGTCGCCTCACAGCCCGTAGCGAAAGGAAACAGTACGTTGGTGAAGCGGCACCCAGCGTTCGATAAGGGAAGAACCTCCCAAGCGACCGCCGCAATGGGGGGATTCATGCATGATCGACGTCAATCGACGAACTTTCATCGAGGGCACGAGTGCAGGAATCGCCTACGCGGCGAGTGTGGCTGCCGTTCCAGCGCTAGCTGAAGCACAAGCTGAAAATCATCTAGAACGCGCGCCCGAGACGCGCATCAGCTTTACCGTAAACGGAAAGAGCCAAAGCGTGATGATCGAGGATCGAACGACGCTGCTCGACGCTCTCCGAGATCATATTGGCCTTACCGGCACGTGCGCGGACTCGCAGAGCGTTGACGGGGAGACCTCCTGTCAGCGCCCATCCCTCTGTCGACGATGAGATCGATGCCGGCAACGAAGCTGCTCTCGTCCGAGCCAAAAACGCGCGGCGTTGTCGATCCCCTTGGCCCGTCCCATGCGTCCGAGCAGAATCACGTTGATGGAGTTCTCGCGGATCTTGTCCGTGCCTTTCTTGACCGGCGATTGCGAGTCGATGATCGGTGTGTCGATCGGGCCGGCTGATCATGTGGGGTGCACGCGGAGGAGTAACCGAATTGGGAGACTTCGGATGACAAAGACGGTGTGAAAAGACGGCACTACCTGTGTGGGTAGCGCCGCCAAGAGTGCTTTTATGAGGGGGCCTTCGACTCTTCGGTTGTTCGGTTCAGGCCGATTGCGGTGCGAGTTCCTGCTTCTCAGTAACGCGCTTGCCAGTTGACGTCCTGATCGAGATCAGGACCAGCGCCGAGACCACGGCGGCTATCGCGCCGGCATACATTGAGTTCGATACGCCGACCCAGTCGACGGCCACCCCACCAAGGAACGAGCCCGACGCGATCGATATCTGGAAGTTGCCAATGAACAGGGCCATGTTGCCCTCCTGAGTGTCTGGCGAGGCCTTTGCCATCCACATCTGCAGGGAGATCGGAACCGCGCCATAAGCAAGGCCCCAGGTGGCCAGGAGTCCGATCGTAGCAGCCTGCTGCGTCCCGAATATCGGAAAGAGTGCAACGGAAACTGCGAGCAGAAGGATGGACGAGAGCAAGCTCCACTTTACATTACGCGTGGCGCCGGCTCCACCCATGAAATTTCCGATCACGCCGACAATGGTGTAGCCAAGAAGCAGAGCCGAAATCGTAGTGCCATCGAAGCCGGAAATCTGATCGAGGAATGCGGCGACGTAAGTGTAAGTGGCAAATTGCGCGGAGACGACGAAGAGCATCGCAACAAGACCAAGGACTCCGGCGCGCTTGCTCAACATTCCCAGGAAGTCACGTAGGATCACCGCGCGATCGACCTTGAGCGAGGGCACGAAGGTGAGTTGTGTCAACAGAGCGGCGACAGAGACCAGCGCGGCAGAGGCGAAGGCTGCGCGCCAACCAAGTATCTCAGAGATAAACGCTCCAGCGGGAACTCCCAGGAGCGCACCGATCGACACACCGGCGAAGATGGTGGCCGTCGCTCGACCGATCGCCTTTTCCTCGACCAACCGACTGCCGAGCCCCGCGCCGATAACCCAGAAGCCGCCGAGGCCAATGCCGAAGAGGGCGCGGGCTGCGAGCAGCACGGCGAAGTCCGAAGCGAAGGCCGAGACGAAATTCGCGAGGATGAGAAGAATGGTCAGCGCAACGAGTACGTGCCGTCGGTCGGCCTTACCCATGGCCACGGGGAACCCTGGGGCCGCAATGGCGACCAACGCGGGCAGGGTGGTCATCAGACCAGCAGCTCCAGCGCTTACACCGAAGTCGGCGGTGACGTGATTAAGCAGGCCGACTGGGAGCATCTCTGTTGCGACGAAAACAGAGGAGCTTAGCGACACCGCGCTCACCGCCATCCATAGATTCGGCGTCTTCGCGCTTCTCTCTTCAGATATTGTATCGCCGAACATTACGGGTCTCCTTTTGCGCGAGCAGCTGCCCGGCAACTTGTAGGGTTGTTCAAAGGACAGAGGGCTTAGGCGGTATCACCAGAGAGCCAGTGCCGATTCGTAAAAGCGGAAGCCCGGCGTTCCCAGGCTCGTCAACTACGAGCCCTCTTCCTCAACAAATACGAATTTCGAACTTGCTCTGTAGCTGGCGCGCACGAATATGTGTAATTCCTGGATAGAATAGGGGTGCAGATTCCGTTGGCCGGCTCTGTTGTGCCACTGCGACCGTTCAGATGTATGGAATTTGCGGCAAGTTGGACTTTGCTCCCGATATGCAACGGAACTCAGCCGCCAGCAGCTTTGGCTTGGTTGAGCGGATTGCCCGGCGTCTCACGCAATCTGCTGAGTGATAACCTTTCATCGGCATCATCTCGGCCTGGGACGATGGGATGCTGGCCGGATTGCACGAGTGATCAAATAGTGGGAGTTCCGGGTGGATCATGTAACATCCGGGCGTGGCTGTCCGGTCGCGTCCCCAGACGTGGTGTAGCTCGGCGGTAGCGAAGCCGCTCGCAAGCGCGCCCTCAACAGCGCCGTAACGAGCGAGCGGCGCAGCGGTGGTCATCGATGTTCTTCCGTTAGGGTCGGGTTGCTGACACCAACCTGATTCGAAGGAACCATCGATGACCGACGACATGATGAACCTGCGCGCGCTTGTGGAGAAGACCCCCGACGCCGATCTGTTGCGCGAGATGATCGGCTTTGCCGCAGGCCGAGCCGATCTGGACCGAGTTCCTGCGCAAGCTCACCCGGCGTGGCCTCAGAGGCGTCAAGCTCGTCGTCTCCGACGCGCACGAGGGCATCAAGGCGGTCGTCACCAAGGTGCTGTGCGCGACTTGGCAACGCTGCCGCGTCCATTTCATGAGGAACGTGCTGGCCCATGCCGGCAAGAGCGGGCGCCGTGTCGTCTCGGCCTTCATCGCCACCGCGTTTGCCCAGGAAACGCCGGAAGCCGCCAGCACCCAATGGCGTGCCGTCGCCGACCAGATCCGGCCGAAGGTGCCGAAGCTCGCCGCCATCATGGACGACGCAGAACCTGACGTGCTGGCCTACATGACCTTCCCGAAGGAGCATCGGGCCAAGCTTCACAGCACGAATCCGATCGAGCGGCTCAACGGCGAGATCAAGCGGCGCACCGAAGTCGTCGGCATCTTTCCCAACGACGATGCCATCGTCCGCCTCGTCGGCGCTTTGCTGCTCGAGCAGAACGATGAATGGGCCGTGCAGCGGGCCCGCTACATGACCCTTGAGACCATCAGCCAGATGAGCGATGATCCGCTCATCAGCCTGCCAGCCGTGGCGCGCTGATCAGCCCGGCTTCCTGCCGGAGAGCGCGGGCGACCAAACCCGCCAGCTACACCACTCCCTGGGACACGATCGCTGTCCTCGGGCCAGCGTTGCACTGACCCGTCGGCCGGGTCATTGACAATGGCTATTCAGCGATCATCGCTATCGAGCTATGTCGCATGGTTTCGGCAGCAGAATACGACGCGCCGGCACGCGTGCCTTAGGTCTTCGTGATCGGACGTCTCCGCAGATTCAAGGTCGGTGCGGGGCGTCGCCGTCTCGTGTCTCTCTTCTGTCAGGCGTCTCCTCTGCTCTACGGTGTGGGGAGACGGCCGGTGCAATTCCACTTAGTTGTGCCAGAACCTTTGACGGACAGCATGGTAGGAGCCGCAGATGCGAGACTCCGCCCGTTAAAGCCGGCTAACGTGCGTCTCCACCCTGCCATTCCTCCGGAGAATATAGCCTAGTCCCGCTAGCCAACTACTACGGAGCTGCTGAAAATCCTAGCTCAAGCCTATGGCACCGAGGCGTCATCGAAGAGCGCCCACTGCCGATAGGATCCAGCCAGGTCGACCTCGGTGTCGCTAAGAACGCCTGAACTAAGGGAGTACTGGTATGTTGGCCTATCGAACATTGCTATCCGGATCTAATCATGCGGTCACCGTCGAAGACAGCCTATCTCGCATTGTCGTGTTCGTCGCGGGTCGCGTTATGGACGACAGCCGACAAACCTTTAGGCTCTACCAGCCTAGCAGGCCGCCAAGACACTACCTTTCGGTCTCTGACGTAAAGATGACATTTCTGACCCGCTCAAGCGGAACGGATCAGGGTAAATTCTCCCCTCGGCGACTACACCTAGTTCAGCGTAAGGGTCGACCGCGAAGCCAGTTCGCCGGCAGTCGCCATGCAACTCCTCCCACGCGGTCGCCCTCCAAATCTGTCGCGACCAGCGGTGCTTGTGGTTCAGTCAAGAGCACGAGGTTGAAGCTGGAGCGCCAATTGTTGCAGATCGCAAAGCATCATCCCTCGGCGGTCCAACTTGGCTCGTCCCATAGACTAAGCGGCGCCATGGTCGAGCACAGGCTGTGTCCGCTCCCTGCAGAGTCGGTGATCGTAAGCCGCTGGCCAGGCCTTGATAGGGATCGTAAAAATGTCTGAGGAAGACAAGCCGGTACAAACGATCGACGCGATCGCCGGAACCTGGCCGGTCCGCCGCAGTACGGTACTTGACTGGCTAATGTTCGAGACGTCTGACGAGCGATTCATCGATAACATTCTTGTCACGATGTGTCTTAAGCTCGCATCTGCCGGCGTTCCGGTCGCACGGTCGTCTGTGCATTTCCGGATTCAACATCCGCAATGGATCGGAACGCGAATAGGTTGGCGCAAAGGATCTGCCAAGGCAGAAATCGAGACCTTTGACTACAACATCGTCGACAGCCCCGACTATATCGACAGTCCGGTGAGCGAAATCCATTCGGGCGCGGGAGAAGTGCGAAAGAACCTGAAAATGCTTCCCGCCGGCACAGCCGCCCATCCCATCTATGCGAAACTGAAGGCGGAAGGGATCACCGACTATGTTGCTTGGCCTCTCTACCACACGCTCGGCAGGCGACACGTCGTGACCTTTGGTACCGACCACCCCGGTGGCTTTTCGAAGGAGGACATTCGCTTGCTGTCAGACTTGGTTCCGGCGTTTGCAATAGTCAGCGAGGTACGTCTGAAAAACCGTCTGGCTCGGACACTTCTTGAGACCTATGTCGGCCCCCATGCTAGCGAACAGATCCTTGCCGGTGCAACGACGCGTGGTAGCAGCGCTACTGTCTCGGCGGCCATTCTGATCTCCGACCTACGCCATTTCGCGAGCCTTTCCAATCACTGGCCCCGTGACGACGTGATTGCAATGCTCAACAGCTATTTCGACGCAATGGCCGAGCCGATCGCGCGCCATGGCGGAGAAATTCTGAAGTTCATGGGTGATGGGCTGCTGGCGATCTTCCCCCTGAACAGCCCGAGCGCCTGTGCTGATCTCATACTGGCCATCGGCGAAGCCGAAGATGCAATGGACGTTCTCAACGAAAGGCATCGCACAGAGGGCCGCCCCAAATTGCATTACGGGATCGGTGTGCATGTGGGGGACGTGATGTACGGCAATATCGGCTCAAGTAATAGGCTGGATTTCACAGTTATCGGGCCTGCTGTCAATGTTGCTGCGCGCCTCGAGACGCTCTCGAAGGAGCTCGGGCGGCCAGTGCTGCTGTCGCGCGCGTTCATCGACATAGCGCCAGATCCACATCGTTTCGACTATCTCGGTGCCTACCCGCTGAGGGGGCTTGGAGAGCCCGTTGAGGTATTCACGCTACCACGCCACACAACGGTCTAGCTGTGTGCTTTCAGGAGGTAGTCGATTTGGCCGGTGCCGGGAAAGCTGAGGTTATCAAAAGCTGCAGTGATTCTCAGAGGGCCGAATGAACATCCCAAGAATGCCCGCTTGACGCCATTTTCTTCGAGAGGAGATGGCTCGCGATGAAGCCCGTTGTTCCAAAGCGAATACTGGCGGACATTACGGGGCAACCCCGAAGGTGGTTGCCCGTTGGGTTTGCTAGCGGCGTCGGCGGCATCGCGGATCGGTCGGTCGGAGCAATGAGAGCTTCCGTGCGAAAAATATATTCCGCGCCGGAATAAGCCTTATCGCCGAAATGCGGGTTCTGCGAGCGTTCCGAACGCGCAAAAATCCAACTTGGCCAGTTAGCGAGCCGCAAGCAGGAGTCCAGATGTCCAACAATTCGACACTGTCGGAGGGAGTTCTCTCGCGTGAGTTGCTTAGTAGCGGAATCCTGCAGCAGAACGCTGCGCTCCCTGGTGGCGGAGGCGTGCTTTGGGGTAACGAGCAGATTGATCGCTCCCTCACCGAAACGATGGAAGGCATCGCGCACGATAACATCTGGGTCTTCGGATACGGCTCATTGATCTGGAACCCCATCTTTCCGGTCGCCCAATCTCGAACCGTCAAGGTTTATGGGTTCCATCGGGCCTTTTGCCTCAGTTCTGTTGTCGGGCGCGGGAGCCACGATTGCCCAGGGCTCATGCTGGCTCTCGATGCTGGGGGCTCGTGTCGAGGCGTCGCTTTGAAGATGGGAGGCGACGAGATTGAAGGCGAGCTGCGACTGCTTTGGCGGCGGGAGATGTTTGCGGGCTCGTACATACCGAAGTGGGTCACCGCTCATTCCTCGGACGGAAACCTGCGGGCGCTGGCGTTCGTTGCGAACAGGCAGCGTCCCAACTACATAGGGCGCCTCCCAGACGAAGAGGCGGTGTGCCGCCTATCAACAGCGTCAGGTGCGTTCGGCTCTAATCTCGATTATCTCAGGCAGACCCACGCCGGCTTGGCAGTGCACGGCATCCACGATCCGCACGTCGCAGGCCTTTTGCGCATTTGTGAATCCTTGAAACAGGACGCGGGCTGACGCATCGCGACGAAATGGTGCCCTTGCCTCGCCTTGACAGTTATCTGGGTCGGAGTCTAGTTAGTGATCGCTCGATAACTTAGTGGCTCGATAGTCCCAGCCGACGGGCGTTGCGGAGGAAAGCAATGGGAAAACTTACGAACAAGATTGCCGTCGTTACTGGCGGCGCTGGTGGCATTGGCCTTGCTACCGGGAAGGTACTCGCGGAGGATGGGGCTACGGTCATCCTGACAGATCGCGTGGCCCAGGAGGTGCTCGACAAGTGCGCCAAAGAGGTCGGCAATGGAGCCATCGGCATTCAAGTCGACGTTACCAAAAAGGACGATCTCGCTCGGCTTAGCGATGAGATCAGAAGGAGGTTCGGCCGCATCGACGTCTACTACGCGAATGCGGGTGTTATCAAACTCGCGCCGCTCGACCAGGTGACAGAAGACATTTTCGACATGCACATTGCCGTCAACATGAAGGCGGTGTTGTTTGGCGTGCAGGCTGCATTGCCCTTGATGAAGCCAGGTTCCTCAATCGTCATGACTTGCTCGTGCATGGCCCATATGGGTGCGCCAGCACACGGCGTCTATTCGGCAACCAAGGCAGCGGTTCGGTCTTTCGCACGCACCTGGGCGCTTGACCTCAAGGATCGGCAAATCCGTGTCAACGTGGTCAGCCCCGGAGGTACAGATACTCCGATGCTGAAAGAGTCCGGCATCTCGCCCGAAACACACCCAGACGCCTTGGCGGCCTTTCTGCCGATGGTGCCGAGCGGCCGGCTCGCCCGCCCTTCGGAAATCGGCAGGGCCGTGGCATTTCTGGCCAGTGACGACAGTGCTTACATGAACGGCGCGGAAATCGCGGTGGATGGTGGTGTCGCGCAGATCTAGTCGTCACCGCTAAAATCACACGCTCCACTTAGCCGGAAATACCGGGAAGCCTGCGGCTCAACCGCAGGCTTTTTTGGCTGACATAAAGGCTTTAGCGATGGTCCCATCGCCGGCCATGCCCCGCGGGAATAATCTTTAGTCGCAGCGCGGAGCTACGCAGCACCAGCTTCATTTCTCATCTGAGGAGGGCCAACCCTATGGCTCAACAGAAGGAAAAAGATGAAATGCGTATCGATCAGATCCTGCGTGCGAAGCGCCCGGACGTTGTGGTTATTTCACCGGATGCATCCCTTCAGGATGCAGTTACCTCCATGACAAAAGAGCAGGTTGGCGCGCTCGTCGTTGTCGATCAGAAAAGCCGGCTTCTAGGTATCGTCTCCGAGCGGGATATCGTGCATCGCCTAGCGACGCAGGGGAGTGAAGCCCTGCGACAGTCAGTCAATCAGATTATGCAGACCGATCTGCCCGTTGCTGCCACTGATGACACCGTGGCTTCATTGATGCGAGTGATGACCAAGAGTCGCGTGCGACATGTGCCTGTTCTTTCGGCAGGAATTGTGGTCGGCGTCGTCAGCACCGGCGACGTTGTCAAGTCCCGCCTTACCGAGAAGACGGAGGAAAACACGCTGCTTCAGGATCTCGCGCGGGCGCATCTCCTTGCGGAAGAAGCGAGACCTTACTCGCTTTCGGATTAAACGGCCGCCGAATAGGCGAGTGCGTTTCGCGGCGAGGGCAGCGCAGGGAACCGGCCTTGTGGGGGTTGGAATAAGAGCAGTTCGAAATCGCCTTAACGATCAAAGTTCCGGCCTCAAGACGAACACCTTCGAGCTTCCCGGATCGCGCTCCGAGCGCGGGCGTGCCGGGCAAGCCCCGGCCCCGGCGTCGCACAGGCTGCCCGATCCGCATCGCAACGTGCGTGGATCGAGTGCGCGGCGGAGAAACTCATCCGGCGTGATTGCGCCACATTGCGGAGATGTTGCCAAGATCAGGCGTCATACCTTTCCGGTAGATCACGAAGGCAAGATCCGCCGAGAAGATGTGTTCGCCGATGCCATCGCGGTCGACCCCCGACGAATCCGCCAGCGAATGCGTCATCTGATGCGACAGGGCGTGGAGAAGGAGGTAAACGCACGCCGGCACCGTGCGCGGATAACTAGGCAATTCCCGCGCCGGCCTATTCTGGAGTCAGGACCTGACGGATGGTCTCGATGGCCTCGAAGAAGGCTACACCTATCCAAAACCCGAAGGCGTTCTCCCAGGCGGTCGCGGAATTCGCCACCTATATCGAGCACAACGCCCATGCGATTCCGAATTAAGGCGAACGCCATCGCAATGACGAGCATATCGCCACGTCGTCCTAGAATCCGCCGTCAACGTCGTCATCGCCAGGCGCTTTAGCAACAAACAGCAGATGCAATGGTCACGGCGTGACGCCCACATGCTTATGCAGATCCGCACGCGAACCCTTGACGGCACGCTCCGCGGCCAATTCGAAACATGGTACCCGGGCTCGCGGCAAATGATGACCAGGCGTTAACTCAAGCTGCGGCCGCATAAAGTCATCCCACAGGTTTCCTGCCCCCTTGGGAGAAACTTCAGCGTCTCGACGAGTGGCGGCACACAATCGCCGAACGTCCGGCAACGAGCGCTTGCATGGCGGCTTTCGCCTGAAGTCTCATCGGCCCGTTCCAGGAACAGCCTGGTCTGAAGCCGGCCCGACGATGGCCGGACGGTGGAATTCAATCGCGGATAAGTGTGAGCGAACATGCGAGACCGCCATGTCAAGGGCGATCTCCAGGGGCTTCGATGATCGTTCGACTTGTGCCAGAAGAAGGCCGCCTTGGACTGCTACAAGCATCTCCATAGCCAATCCGTCGAGATCCAGCTCCAACGGTAACCGGCCTGCGGCACGCATACGCGCGAAACCGTTGGCGAAATACGCCTTCCATGTCGCAAATCCCGATGCGATAGCTTCACGATATTCCTGCGTCTCGCCAAGTTCACCGACCAGCCAACCAAGTGGACAGCCCCGGGCACCATCGATCTTTGCGACGTGTCCGACCAGCGCGCGCGCCAATGCTGCAGCGCCTCGACAGAGTCAAATCGATAGCCGGCTAAATCAAATCCCGTAACCTCATCGAGCTGGCAGACTCGGCCACTACGCTGGCAGTTTATCCGCCAGTACATGTGCCTTGCGAATTTCAGGGGTGGTGGCGAGAAGTTCGTCTGCATGCGTCATCGGGGCAGCGGCTACTTCTCCCGCAAGATGTGCGTCGCGGCCCGCTTCATTGTCGAATGTATCGAAGATTGCAAACGTGGCCAGGTATCGCGAACCAGGGCGGGTGCCAGTCTCTGCGGCAACGAGGCTCTGCGCGCCAGCCAGAAATGCGGCGAGTTCTTCTTCCTTTCAGGGCTTTGCCTTCAGTTCTAGATAGAGTGAAACGGAGGTCATGGTGTGATCTCCTGTGTTCAAGATAAGACGGACCCCGGCGCTGGAGCGGCCCGTTGCCCGCTCAGAGCGCCGAATGGTCCTTCACCGCTTGCTCCAGCGCTGGCTTCAGCCCGACGAAGCGCTCGTCGACCGCAGCCGGATTTTCGCGGTTGAGCGCGATCATCTGGGCCCGCACTTCTCCGCCACGGATTACCTCGAAGGCATTCGTCTCCATCGCCTCGACAACAGCGTCGGCAACGGCGGCGGGCGGCTCGAGCGAGAAGCCAAGCTCTGGTCCTGCGCGATTGGATTTCATCATCGGTGTGTCCGTGCCGCCGGGATAGACGGTCAGCACGTGCACACCCTCACCCTTCAATTCGCGCCGAAGCGCCTCGCCGAAGTGCGCGAGCCCGGCCTTGACCGCGGCATAGGTCGCGTAGAACGGCGCACCGACCAACGCGATGCCGGAGGAGACGTTCACCACCATTGCATCGCCGCCATCGCGCAGCGCCGGCAAGGCGGCGCGCGTCAGCAGGATCGGAGCCGTCAGATCGACGTCGATCATGGCCTGCAGGTCGGCTTCGGCCGTGTTCTCCAGACGTCCGGCCCGCACACCTCCGGCGTTGTTGACGAGGACATCGAGACCGCCGAGAGCGGCGACAGCCTGATCGAGCGTCGTCGCACGTCCCTCCGGCGTTGCCACATCGGCAGCAATCCCTGAGACGGTCAGGCCATCGCCCTGAAGCGCTCGCACCGCTTCTTCGAGGACATCGGGCCGGCGGCCGGTGATGACGACTCTCGCGCCCTTGTCGAGGAAGGCATGCGCAAGCGCCAGGCCGATGCCGCTCGAGCCGCCAGTGATGAGTACGCGCTTTCCGTCGAGGTTCATGCGTTTTCTCCCGGGACCTTGTCTGCTGTCTTCGTTTCGAAATCGCTGGCGTCATGGCGCTCGTGCAACTGCTCCGATGGCTCGCCGCGCATGCGGTTGACCATGCGCCCGCGCTTCACGGCCGGTCGGGCGAGGATGGTGTCGGCCCATCGCTGTACGTTCTTGTAATCCTGAACCGACAGGAACTCGCCCGCATCATACTGCCATCCCTTGGCGAGCCCGCCGTACCAGGGGAACACCGCGACGTCGGCGATCGTGTAGGCGTCGCCACCCAGATAGTCGCTTTCGGCCAGGCGGCGGTCGAGCACGTCGAGCTGGCGCTTGACCTCCATGGCAAAGCGGTCGATGGCATATTCGATGTTGGTCGGCGCATAGGCGTAGAAGTGGCCGAAGCCGCCGCCGAGATAGGGCGCGCTGCCCATCTGCCAGAATAGCCAGGACAGGCATTCGGCGCGCGCGGGCTGCTCGTTGGGCAGGAATGCGCCGAACTTCTCGGCGAGATAGACGAGGATCGAGCCGGACTCGAAGACCCGGATCGGTTCCGGGCCGGAGCGGTCCATCAGCGCCGGGATCTTGGAGTTCGGGTTCACCGCGACGAAGCCGCTGCCGAACTGCTCCCCCTCGCCGATGTTGATCAGCCAAGCGTCGTACTCCGCCCCGCTGTGGCCGAGCGCAAGCAGCTCTTCCAGCATGATCGTGACCTTCTGGCCGTTCGGCGTGCCGAGCGAGTAGAGCTGCAGCGGATGCTTGCCCACCGGCAGTTCCTTCTCATGGGCCGGGCCGGCGATCGGTCGGTTGGTATTTGCGAAGGCACCGCCGTTCGGTGCGTCCCACGTCCAGACTTTCGGCGGCTTATAATTGCTGGTGTCCGTCACTTTCAGCGCTCCGTGCAATTCAGGTTGGAAATGATCACGCCCCAAGCGATGCGGCGAGTGCCGGCAAGTCGGCGAGGGACTTGATGGTGTGCCGTCTCCCCGACCGCGTCGTAGAGAACCGTCCGCCTGGGTGGAGCGGTCCGCGCGAATTCGGATTTGAAGACACCAAGCCGTTCCTGCGATCCCATCGGATTGTTCCTCTCGCGTCCGTCGCAGGGACCTGAGCCGACGTGAGCGGCCGGACCGGATGGGGCAACGCAAACTTGAATTTTAGTATGTTCGTTCTAAAATGCAAGTTTGCGTTGATGACAAGATTGCTAGGTGACATAGGCGAGGTAACGCGATGGCGAGACCAAGAGAGTTCGATGAGGAGACGGTTCTGGACGCCGCTGTCCGCTGCTTCTGGAGCCACGGCTACCAGGCAACATCGGTCAAGGACCTGATCGACAGCACCGGAATTACGGCGGCGAGCCTGTACAATGCGTTCGGCGACAAGCGCGCGCTGTTTCGAACGGCGCTTGACCATTACGTTGAGGGCAGTGTCGTGGAGCGGATACGACGCTGTGAAGCGCTGCCGCCATGCGAGGCGATCGAAACCTTCTTCGACGAGATTCTGGTCCGGTCGTTGGACGACCCGGAGCACAAGGGTTGTCTGCTAGTGAACTCGGCCCTGGAAATCGCGCCTCACGACCCTGAATTCGAAGAGGTGATCGCACGCGTGCTTGGTCGTATCGAAAACTTCTTCCGCGGCTGCCTCGATGCTGGCCAAGTGGCCGGCACGATGACGCGGTCGGTGTCGGCCGAAGACCTTGCCCGGCATCTCCTCGGCGTCCTGATGGGCGTCAGAGTGCTCGCCCGCGTACGACCGGAGCGGGCGCTGCTGGAAGGCATCGTAGCCGCGGCCTTGGCACTGCTCGACAGTGCACCTGACCGGCAGGAGGTACGGCAATGAAGCCTTTCGCCGAAATCCTCGCGTTGGTGTACGAAAGCGGCTTCGGGCACAATTTGATGCCGCTGCTATGTCGGCCTTGCCCGGCAGCGGACGCTACCCGAACCTGCGGCGCAGGCGTCACGCGAAGGCCGGCGAGCGCTACAATACCTTCGTTGCTGCGCTTGATCGGCGGCTCGCGAAAGGGCCGAAACCTCTCCGGGAAATTGCGGAGGATGTCGCGCCAGAGCAAGACGCAGAGTAAAGGCGTCGGCCCGCACGTCTGGGCAGGCCGACGCCACTTCACTCAGCTCGCCTGGTCAGTTTGTCCGGTCTCGGCATCGTTACCTTGCCGTTGACGCGACGCGACTTTCGCCACGAAGCGCCCTTGGGTGCGTGCCAGGCCCAGCTCTCGCGCACTGGGCTGACGCTTGTTGTCGGGTCCCGAAAGCGTGCTTGCGCCATACGGCGTACCGCCGCTGACTTCGTCGAGCAGCATGAGATCCGTGGCACTATACGGCAGCCCGACGATGATCATTCCGTGGTGAAGAAGGGTTGGGATGCTCGTAAGGATCGTGGCCTCCTGTCCGCCATGCTGCGTGGCAGATGAGGTGAAGATCGACGCGACTTTGCCGATGAGCTTTCCACTGTGCCAAAGACCGCCGGTCTGATCGAGGAAGTTGCGCATCTGCGCAGCCATTCCACCAAATCGCGTCGGGATGCCCAAAACGATGCCGTCGTAGTCGGCCAGCTCATCAGGCATAGCAATCGGAGCAGCCTGATCGAGCTTGAATCCGTAAGCTTCCGCGACATCGGGCGGCACGATTTCCGGCACCCGCTTGATCGTCGCAGCGGCCCCGCTCTCGCGCGCACCGTCGGCGACGGCCTGGGCCATCTGTTCGATGTGGCCGTAGCTCGAATAATACAGCACAAGAATCTTGGTCATTGGAGCCTCATAATTTCTGAGTGGGTGGGTGGAAATCGACGCGCACGCGTCGGATCAGGCTGCGTGTTCGGTCAGCGCCGTCGCAAAAGGCGGCAATGGCGATGCGCGTCCAAGGAGATGTCCACTACCAAGCAACGTTCCGCCAAGACCGTTTGCGATAGTTGCTCATTCGAATTTCGTTGGGTAGCCTCATCGGACAACTAGAACAAATTCGGAATTCGAATGACGGACAAGCTGCGCGCGCTTTACGTTTTGGGCCGGGTGGCACGCACCGGAAGCTTCGGCGCGGCCGCTCGCGAGATGGGACTTTCGCAGCCTTCGGTGTCGCGAGTTATCGCCGACCTGGAACGAGAGATTGGCGCGGCGCTCCTTTCGCGTTCCACGCGTGCCGTCACGCTTACCGAGGCCGGGGTCCAGTACCTTGCGCGGATTGAACCCGTCCTGGCAGTGATCGAGGGGGCCGATCACGAGGCGCGAGGCACGGGTGAACTGAGAGGCGTGCTGCGCGTCGGAGCAACAACGAGCTTCGCTGTGCGTGAGCTGATCCCGCGCTTGCCGATATTCATGCAGCGCCACCCCTCGCTTCGCATCGACCTTGTCATCGCAGACAACCGTCAGGACCTCATCAATGAAGCCGTCGATGTCGCGCTGCGTTTCGGCGTGCTTGACGACTCCAGCATGATGGCTCGTAAGCTGGGTACATCGGCAAGAATGCTTGTGGCATCACCCGCCTATCTCGAACGTGCCGGCATCCCAAAGAAACCGGCCGACCTGTCCTCCCACGCATTGATCCTCGGCCCATCGGGCATGCGCCCCGACGGCTGGATATTTCGGTCGCAGGGCAAGTCTGTGTCTGTCCGTCTCGAAGGCCGCCTCAATATCTCGGTCAACGAAGCAGCGATCAGTGCAGCCATCGCCGGCTTGGGCATTGCTTCAACGTCAATCTGGGGGTGTCGCCAAGAGATGCAGCGTGGCGAGCTGGCGCGCGTCTTGGCCGATTGGGAAATGGGCACTGTCGATGTTCATGCAGTCCTTCCCGCGGGGGGCTCGTCAAAGCCGGCGTCACGAGCCTTCGTCGAGTATCTTTCCGAGACGATGACTACTATTAGCGGCTCTGCACAGGGATTATAACTCTTTGGTGATTGGCTTTGGATAGGCCTTGGCCATTTTGAGGCGCGCCTGTTCGGTCGAGAACATCCAATTGATGCCAGCAGCACCGCTGGCGTTTCGTCGGTCCTCGCAGGCGGTGACCTCGATGATCGTGTAGTCGCGGCTCTCGATGCCGCTGTCGAGGCACTGGCTGCGCAGCCCAGCCGCCGGAGGATGCGCCGCGCCTCCGAGGCCAGCAGGGGCTGGCGGAGCGCGGCGGGTGTGTGGGCCGACAGATTGTCGAGCACCACGCGGATGCGCCCGGCCTCTGGATAATGGATGTCGACCAGATCGCGCATGCATGAGGCAAAGTCGCCGGCGGCGCGCCGCGCGGTGACGTTCACCTCGGTGCGCGAGGCGATTCCGTCGAATTCGAGCTTGTTCTCCAAGGGCGTCCCGGTCAGTAGGATCGCGTAGGGGCTGTCGATGCGCTTCAAGGCCCGCGCCGCGAAGACCGCGATGCCGGTTATACCTGCATAGGCCTCGCGACCGCCCACCATTTGATACTTACAAGCATGTAAATGAGCCACCTAGGCATTAAACGGCTCATTTCGAAGCTATATGTTCACTCCCGTCAGCAACAACCAACACAGGAACGATATGATGTCTGCTCGTATTTCCATCCCCGCTGTCGAATCGGCCACTGGTGCGACCGCCGAAGTATTTGCGCAGATCAGGAAGGCTGCCGGCGACGCTCCCAACGCCTTCGCTGCGACCGGCGCTCTCGACGCCGGCGCCTGAAGTGTGATGTTCACCGCCCCGCTGCGCGTCCGCGTAGGCCTCTCGGAGGGCGAAGCGCAGCGTAAGGGTGTTTCGGTTCGCATCGCCAAGTTGCCGACGAGCAATGTCTTGCGCACGGAGGCGGCCGACGTAACCCAAGGCTTCATGAAGGTACTGGTCGGCGCGAATAATGATCGTATCCTTGGCTTCACCATGATCGCTTCCGAAGCCGGCGAGGTTATGGCCGCGATCCAGACCGCGATGCTCGCCGAACTTCCCTGTACGAAGCTGCGTGACGCTGCCATCTCGCACCTCACCATCGCCGAAGGCCTCGGCCCCTTTTCGGTAACGTTCCGCCACGGGCTGAGTCACCGCACCTCAAGGCATAAGGAGACTGGTTGCTGTCCGACATACGGTCCTGAGCATCCGAAATGGAGAACATGACCGCGAACCGTGACGGAGAACCTTCGAGTGCTAATCGCGCAAGCCGCAGCGTGCGTCGCCGTGATGCTGGCTATCGAGTGTGCCCAGCTTCGATATCCGACGACTAGGCGTATGTGGCGGCCACAGTCAAGCCAATGTTCGATATCCCACGAGGACAACGCCGATGACGGGCCTTACTGAGATGATCCTGCAATACGGGTTGCTGATCGTCTTCCTGAACGTGCTGTTGGAGCAGATTGGTCTACCGCTGCCAACCTATCCCACATTGATCGTTGCGGGTGCGCTGAGCATCAAAGGTGGCGCCGGCATGCCGGCAATTGTCGCTACCGCCGTCCTGGCGACGATGGCGGCCGATCTCCTTTGGCATTTCGCGGGCGCTCGTTTCGGACGGCGCATGCTGGGACTCCTATGCAAGCTGTCGTTGTCGCCAGACTCATGCGTTCATCGCACGGAGGCTACCTTTGAACGGATCGGGCCGAGAGCATTGCTCGTTGCCAAGTATATTCCCAGCGCCGGTCCGATTGCTGTTTGCATGTCCGGTGTTGTCGGGATGGGTCTGCCGCTTTTCCTGTTACTCGATTTCCTTGGAGCTGTGGCCTATATCGTGCTTCCCGTGGTCCTCGGGAGTATCTTCCACGACGCGATCGATCCGATCCTCGGTGCGTTTGCCAACTTCGGCATATATAGCGGCGTGGCATTAGCCGCTGCTTCCGCCATTTTCTTTTTTGTTCGGTGGAAACGACGGAAGCCTTTCCTTCAAGGTTGACAGCGCCGAGCGTCGGCTTGGCGGCTTCCGGGGCGGTTTTAGCAATGTAGGTGGTGAACGTGGGCAATCTGTAGGTTCCACAAGCGCGGCAGAATCGACAAACATCACGTCGACGGCATCCTTGCGGGGCTTCGGCGCCATGCCGAGGGCAACCTATGCGGCGGACCTGTGTCGGGCCATGGAAGCGCTCATTGTTGCCGCAAGGGAGCGGCTCGGATCCCGGCTTCCCGTTCTTGCGGTGGGCATGACGAGAGCTGCCGGCGAGGTGGTGTTGAGTGAGATCGGCCACGAGATACGACTCGAACATACCGTCGTCGGCAAAGCGGTGAACCTGGCCGACAAGCTCGAGAAGCCCACCAGGCAGGAAGATGTGAAAGCGCTTGTGAGGCAACGGACCTGTGAGCTCGCGATCGCGCAGGGCTACAGACCGCAGGGCAAGGTGGAGAAATTGCCCGGCCGATCGATTGAAGGCATCGCCGCTCCGGTCGACCCCGTCGTGCTGAGGATGTCGGGTGAGGAGCCGGCTCATGTTCCCCGCCAGGCAGGTGACTGCCCCGCGGATGCTGTTCGGACGACGTTGCTACTGCCGCCACTTTACAAAGGCGACAACCGATTCATAGAGGATTGCACACATGATGACCCGTCGTAAATCACTGTCTCGACCAGCATCTTTCGACCAGAAAGTTGCCCTCGTCCTGCAGGGAGGTGGTGCGCTTGGCAGCTATCAGGCCGGCGTCTACGAAGCGCTGGCCTCCTTCGACTATCTTCCCGATTGGGTGGCGGGGATCTCGATTGGCGCAATCAACGCCGCGATCATCGCCGGCAATGCGCCGGAGAACCGCGTTGCGCGTCTGCGCAGGTTTTGGGAGGAAATCACCGCACCGACAGCGTGGTGGCCCGCCGGCCTGACCGGGCCGTTGGCCACGTGGCAACAAAATACGAGCGCGTTTTCCGCTCTGCTATTCGGTCAGCCCGGCTTTTTTGCTCCGCACGCCCTCCTGGATTGGTTTTCACCGGAGAAGCCCATCAGCTACTACAGCACCCGTGCACTCAAATGCACGCTGGAGCGACTGGTTGATTTCGATCGCATCAATCATCCTGAAGAGACGCGCCTGAGCGTCGGGGCGGTGAATGTACGTACGGGTCGTTTTGCCTATTTCGACAGTGCGGAAATCTCCATCCGACCCGAGCATGTGATGGCGAGTGGCGCATTGCCGCCCGGCTTTCCTCCAATCGAGATCGACGGCGAGCATTACTGGGACGGCGGGCTGGTCTCGAATACGCCGCTCCAATACGTGCTGGACTACTATCCGCGCCGCAGCCGCCTGACCTTTCAGGTCGACCTGTTTCGGGGCTCCGGCCCGCTTCCGGGGAATCTCGAGGAAGTCAACGAGCGGGAGAAGGATATTCGCTATTCCAGTCGGACGCGGGTCAACACGGATGTCTTCCAGCAAAAACATGAAGTCCGCCACGCAATCAACGAGTTGCACAAAATCCTGCCGCCGGAAATCGCCAGAACGGAACAGGCTCAGCGGCTTCTTGCGTTCGGCTGCGTTACCGTGATGGACATCGTCCAGCTCATCTATCGTCCGCCGGAGCCGCAAGGCGCGTCGAAAGACTACGAATTCAGCCGAAGCGCCATGAACGACCGCTGGCAACGGGGGATGTCCGACTCCTCCACCACGCTGTGTGCCGCACCTTGGCTCACGCCGAAGCCGAGAGAGGTTGGTGTGCGTGTGTTCGACGTGATGCACGGCGTCCTGTTCGGAGGGACCCAGGCAAAGTCGACGGATGGCGATCGTGCAGGCACGCGGCCAACGCAAGGAGACCCATCGGAAAGGCGGCTGGTCAAGAACAAATCCGCGTGACAGGAGCCAAAATCGATGGACACCTCTGACGTGATCCAAAAGGCCTTCGCGATGCCGTTCACCAGCCTGTCCCTTCCAAGCGGGCTTGTCGGTGTGCGAGGCGGCAGCACCTGGTTGCCTCTTACCGGGCCGGTCGCGCGACGTCGGAGCCGCTTGAGTTCGGCGAACCGTTAGTGCGGTGCGAATTCATTTCATTGCCGCTTGCCCTCAGTGAACTGCGACTTCTATCCGTGCGGTCCTGTCAGGTTCATGCAGGACATGTCGACGGGCTACGGTGCCTTGGTGTGCCAAATCAACAGATTTTTGCGGAAGCCTTTGGACCGGCCCTTCGTCGATCGATGCCGGGTTCGTCCGCCACTTCATTTAGGCGTAAGGTGCGCTTCGAGAAGTCGCAAATCGAGGCCGTTCGGGAGCCCGGGTCGGGCACACTCTTGGATCTCGCAGAGCGCGTTGGCCTTGCGCCGGATTTCAACTGTCGCTCTGGCTCGTGTGGCGAATGCCGAATGCCCGTGGCGGCCGGCGAGGTCACTTACGATATCCAACCGACTTATCCCCCTGCGGGAGAAGCGTTGTTGTGTTGCGCGGTTCCTGCCCGGAGCGAATTGGGTGAGGGCGGCCCGGAGGTTGTTGACGCGTGGCGCTATCATCCAAACAGGTCGTCAGGCACGCGCGATGTGAGCTGGCGTCTGATTATCAGCGCGAGATACAATTAGGCGGCCCGACGTGTATCGGACCGCCTTCGGCAAGAGGACAACCGGCAGCCTTAGCTCGGGAACAAATGCGTCGCGTGCGTGATGGCGCCACCCGCTCGTATTGCAGCGGCCACAGTCGCTGCTTCAGCCAACTGTGGGTCCGTAGCCCCGGCCTTCCGCGCGGCCGCAGTGTGCAACTCCATACAATAGGGGCACTGAGTCGTGAGCGCGACCGCCACCGCAATCAACTGCTTGTTGAGTTCAGAGATCGCGCCATCTTGAAAAACGGCCTTGTCGAACGCCCAAAAGGCCTTCATCGACGCGGGAGCTCCCTCGTCGAGCTTCCACAGTTTCTTCAGCTTGTTCATATCGTGCATGCGCCCTGCGCAGCCATGAGGGGAACCGGGGATCATTGTGACGGCTCGACCGCCAGCTGGCCTCGGCAAATTGGGTGCCGCTTGCACAGGTCGGGTTCGGCCGAGAGGTGCAGGAGGCGATGGATCGGCGCCGACAAAGCCCCGTCGACATGGGCTACGCCACCCGGCTGTCCGATGGCGCGGTCGCGAGCCCCGCGCGACCTGTTTTAGCGCCTTGAGCAGGCCGAGGTCGCCCGCGTCGGCCGTAGGACGGCGGCCGAGCAAGGGCTCAGCTTCATTCAAGCCAAGCCGGGCGAATATATCAGCGGCCGGCATGCCGGTGCCGTCAACCTCGCCTCTGGCCGCTTCGCCATGGTCGACGACGGAGCCGGCTTCCAGCTCGTGCACTCGCACCACTCGAAAAGCCTAATCGGACAGCACATCACGGGGCTCGCTCGTGACAACGGCGGCATCGAATGGAGCTTCGGCAGAAAGCGGGGGGCTGGGCTTGTGAGAGCGGCTGGCTATTCGGGCATGCTGAAGGTCAGAAACGCGCCAAAGAACAAAGCGGACATAGGGCTTTTGGCCCATAAGCCCCCACAGCGGAACGCTGGTGTTGAGTGGTTGAACATGCCAGTGGCGGTCCGGGGCCTGGCGGGCAACGCGATCAGGAGGCCGACAAAAGTTTCTCGCGCAGGGCGCCAGGCAAGGTTTCGAGCCATTTTTCTTCGCCACCGGGTTGCGGCAGGATTGCACCCAACTCCGCAATATTTTCAGCCGGGATATCCGAAATATAGACCCATACGCTCTCTCGGGAGATTTGCAGGATATCGCTCGTTTCCCGCATGATCCGATGAAGGATGTTGGCCTTTTGCTCTTTGGTACGTCCGGATCGAATGTCGGCCCGTACCCAGATATCATCGACTGACGCCGCTTCACCGCCTCTGAAAAGTGATCCGGTCTCGACTTTGTAAAATATCACCTGAACGAGAAACCGAGGGGCCTTTGCTTCGGCGTGATGGATGGACGTGACGCTTTCGACAAGCTTCGCCCGTTGCTCGGCCGTCAAATCCTTGGCGGTGGAAAAAACGTAAGTCGGCATTGTCGTTCTCCTACTTTGCGGATGTAAGGTCGCGAAAAGACTCACGGACCGAGCGGCCTCAATAGCTGGCATTGCTCGCGGTATTCGAAGGCTTCTGGCTCATCGAATCGTCCTGCTGGGGAAGCGAGCGCAGCGTGGCAGCGATGATCTTCAGAGCGTCATCGACATCGCCCAGGGCGATGTCGAGATAGAAGACCGCCCGCACGGCATCGGCACCCGAGGGTAGCATCCATAGGCCGCGACGGTGGGCTTCATCGACGAAACGGCCGGCGCCGACCTTGGTCAGCCGGTAGCGGACAATGTTGGTCTCCACCGTCCTCGGATCGATGTCGACGCCGTCGATCTGTGCCAGGCCCTGGGCAAAGCGGCTCGCCAGCGCGTGGGTGTCGCCCAGCCGCGAGCGATGGTTCCGCAGCGCGTGGAGCGCGCCGGCCGGGATAATTCCGGCCTGACGGAAGCCGCCACCGAACTGCTGCTTGAAACGACGAGCCCGGGTGATGAAGTCCTTCGTTCCCGCCAGGCAGGAACCGACAGGCGCGCCAAGCGCCTTTGATAAGCAGACGCTGATCGTATCGAACGGTTCGGAGTAATCGGCCTCGGAAATGCCGGTCGCCGCAGTGGCATGCCACAGGCGCGCGCCGTCGAGGTGCAGCATCAACTGATGCCGGCGGCCGGCCGCCGCGACCGCCTGGATTGCTTCCAGGGGCCAGATGGAGCCGCCGCCGATGTTATGGGTGTTCTCCAGGCACAGCAGGCGCACCGGAGCCAGGACGTACGCGGGAAAGAATGGATGGGAAACGCCGATGGCCGCATCGAGGTCGGCAGCCGTGAAGATGCCTCGCACGCCGGGAAGAAGGCGTGGCAGGACACCGGAGAATGCAGCCGGGGCGCCGCCTTCCAGGACGTAAACATGGGCGTTTTTGGTCGAATAGCACCGCGTCGCCTGGCTGCGTGTGGGCCCGTATGGCGACCTGGTTGGTCATGGTGCCGGTTGGCATATAAACCGCATCCTCCTTGCCGAGGAGATCGGCCACGGCGCGTTCCAGCGCCTTGACGGTAGGGTCGTCGCCGTAGACATCATCGCCAACCTCCGCATTGGCCATGGCTTGCCGCATCTCCGGGGTCGGGCGGCTACAGGTGTCGCTGCGAAGGTCGATCATGGGCGTGCTCCAATTTCTGGCCCAAAGATACCGGAACCTTTGCGGCCGGTCTTGAACGCTATTGCAAGGGCGCGGTTTTTTCAGGCGCGGGAGAGGGTGCCCGGTGTGTAGCCGACGATCTGCCGAAAGATGCGGGTCATGTGGGCCTGGTCGGCAAATCCAACGGTCGCCGCCGCCGCCGCCAGCCCTTCGCCGCCTAAAATCAGCTGTTGAGCGCGTCGAACTCGGACCTGGCGCAAGTAGGCATGGGGCGGCAGTCCATAGACGGCCTTGAAGTGCCGCAGAGCTTGAAACCGGGACAGGCCGACGACATTGGCAAGGGCGGCCAGAGCAACCGGGCCTTGGAACTCAGTCTCCAACAGGTCCCGCATCGGGGCAACCGACTGTCGATCGCAGCGCATCTCTGGGCCGCTGCGCCGGCCGGCGTGATGCTCAAACGCGTGGCGGACAACCTGAAGAAAAAGGCTTTCCAGATGCAAGGGATCGGTATCGGATCGAGCGCTGAGCTCGTGCAGCCGCGAGAGGGCATGGGCCAAAGCAGCGTCGACGACACCCGGCCGGTGAAAGCTTGGCGTTTCGCCGGCCCCGAAGATGTCGGTGGCGGCGGTCCTCACAAGGCCAGCGGACGGATAGAGCATCCGGTAGCGCCAGCCTTCTTCCACCCCTGGCCAACCGGTATGGACGATGCCTGGGGAGATCAAGGCGACCGAGCCCATCGGAAAGTCGAGGCGGCGGCCATTGTCATAGGCGAACGCCTGACAGCCGCCGTCGATGACGCCGATGGCGAACTCATCGTGAAAGTGCGGGTCGAAGCGCAGCTCGTGATACTCCGCCTTGAGGAACAGAGTGTCACCCAGAGCGCTGCTCCGCCAGATTTTCGCGCGATCCTTCGGCATTGGTCCATCAGTGCGCCCAATCGCCCGGTTTGCCAATACATCTGTGGAACTTCGAACCGGCAGGACGAGGAAGAGGAGATGGCGCGTTATGGGGCCGTGACTACGAGAGTTGATCATAGCAGATGAACCAACTGCCCGTCTGGATTTGTCATTCGGGGCGAACTTCTGAACCTTATGCTTGATCTGAAGAAGGAATATGGGCTGACTTATGTGATCGTCAGCGTGACCGATCCGCCGAGTTACGGAACGCACCGGCGGTGATGTATCTTGGACAGATCGTTGAAAATCCGGCACGACCGACCTCTTCCGGCGCCCCCCGACATCGCTATACCGCTGCCCTTCTCTCGGTCCGAGCAGTCATCGACCCGGCTCGCCGGCAAAGCAGGATCGTTCTGCGCGGCGAAATCCGCAGCCCGATCAATTCACCCTCTGGTTGCCGCTTTCATACTCGGTGCCCGGTAGTGCGCAAGCGGTGCCGTACCGACGTTCCGCCCCTGGTGCATGACGACAGAGGTTTACTCCGTTGTCACTTTCCGCTCGTAGTGCCCGTCCATGAACGCCCGTTTTTCCAAACCTTACGGGCCTCCTTTGCCTGCTCAACCCTGTTCCTTTGCGGCGCGTGTTGGCGCGAAGCCTGCGCATCGCCGCAGAGAGGGCTGGTTTGCGGTTATGCGGGCGTGGGCCATCGGCCGGCCACTCGCCGGCGCGCCGCCGGAGCGTGGCCTGATAACCGGTTGATCTGAGGCGGGCAAAGAGGGCGAGGTTGTAACCCACCACCGAGGACTAAACACAGGTCTTGAAGTGGTCGATCTCTGGCTTTCGCAAAGAACACAGAAAGGTGGAAATGCGGCGCTGAAGGATAGGCAGTGAGCGGTGAGTGCCTGGCGTCATTTGCCCTCTCGTTCCAATCGCTCCCATTCGCCAGGATTGCGGCCGAACGGAAATGCCACATGCTTCTGAAACGCCGGCCGCTCAAGCAGACGTGAATGCCATGCTTCGATGTGCGGGAACGATGGGCGATCAATCTCAAGATTGAGGTAGCGAAAAGCCAGTGTGCCGAATGGAATATCCGCCATCGTGAGCGCGTCACCAACGACATAGCCGGCCTTGCTTAGTTGGTGATCAAGGATTGCCAGACCTTCTTCCGTAGCTTTCCGAAAGTTAGCAATACCCGGGGAGCGGCGGCTTGGTTCCGTCCTGACAATTTCCCAAAACAGATCAATGTAGGGAAGATAAAGCGTCGTCTTGTACCAATCCATCCATTGATCGGCGAGCGAGTAGCCGCGTTCAGTAGCAGGAAGCAGCAGACCGGCTCGGTCATAACATCTGCATAGGTACCGGACGATGGCGTTAGATTCCCAAAGGACGAAATCACCATCTTTTATTGTAGGAATTTGCCCATTTGGGTTCATCGCCAAATAGCCCGGTTCTTTCGTTCCACCGAAGGAGCCGCCCAAATCATGCCGAATGTGAGGGATTTCAAGCTCACCGAGAGTCCACATCACCGGCATGGCGTTACTCGCGTTGCGTCGGGCGAAAACCTCAATCATCTCGTCGGCATCCTTGGCTGCAGTATGTGATTCTATATCAGCCTATCGTCTTCGGCTGGCGGAGTAACCGACTTTTTCGATTTCCTAACCGGCGGCTCGGGTCGCGGGCCGCCAAGCGGGATTGTGCGTGGAGAAGTCACGGCCCCCCGCGCCTGCGGCGCTCTTCATTCCGACCCCGGATCATTATCTGCCTTTGCTTTACGTGCTGGGTGCCGGTCAAAGCCGTGACCCTGTGAACTTCCCGGTTGAGTGTGTCGATGGCGGATCGATCTCGATGGAGGCGGTATCTTGCCGAACCAAAACGATGCGCCCCTCAAGAGGAACGCGTCGCGGGTCCTGACGACCTTCAGCTCTCGTTAGGCTGCGGCCCATCATAGCCTTCGACGAGCACGAGGTCCGTTAGAGAAACATTTTGCCGCAACGCTTTCGCCTTAGCGTATTCGGGCGAGTTCCAACAATCGAGCGCGGTCAGATAGTCGCGGAATTCTATGACTATCGCTCGAGATCGTACCTTGCCTTCGGGAATATCCGGCCGGCTTAAGGCTGCCTTAAGCCTGCGAAGAAATCTCTCGCCGAAACCGCATGCGTGCGGGAGTATCTGGAGGAATTCTCGATGATTGCCGCGTCAACGCTTGACGCTCCGATGGAGATCCATGCCGCGGTTTACCGTGTGTGTCTTTGGTCCAGACGGCTTCCAAGGAGCGGCAACGAGCGCCGTTCGGGGGTCGCGTTGTGACGATTGAAGTCCGGAACAGGAGAACGGCCGCGCGATGAAGCAATTGGTGATCTTCATGGCATTGTTCATGGGCCTTGTGGGCCCAACATTCGCGGCCAACCCCGGCGAGAGGCTCACCGACCCGAAGCTCGAGGAACGTGCGCGAATGCTCTCAGCTGGATTGCGTTGTTTGGTTTGCCAAAGCCAATCGATCGACGATTCCGACGCCGACATCGCGCGGGACCTGCGTCTGCTGGTCCGCGACCGACTGAGCCAAGGTGATAGCGACGAGCAGGTGCTGCAGTACCTTGTCTCGAGGTATGGCCAGTTTGTTCTGCTAAAGCCTCGTCTTAGCGGCGAGACACTGCTGCTGTGGGGCACGCCCTTTCTGCTCCCTTTCGCAGCTGGCCTCTGGCTCTGGGGCGCTTCACGGCGCGCCGCCTTCGGACGGGTGGAATCCCTCACAGCTCACGAAGAGTCGCGCCTTCGGGAAATAATGACTGAGGCATCGGCCGACGCTGCGCCGGATGATGCCCGACGGCCTTCCGACCGCCGGCCCTCCACTGCCTTTGGCGTGGGTGACCTGCATGATGCATGACAAACGGCGGATGTCGGGTTGGCGAGCGAGGTTCCCGAGCGTGATTGCCACCGTCGCTGGCATCATCATCGCAGCCAGTTTTTTCGGCCTCGCATCGCAGGCATCAGCAGAAACACGTGCGCTCAAGCTCTATCATCTTCATACCGGCGAGAAGATGGAGATCATCTTCAAGCGGGACGGAAAATACGACCGTGCCGGCTTGCGCAAGATCAACCGCTTCTTACGAGACTGGCGGCGCAACCAGACCACCACTATCAGCCCCCGGCTTCTCGACCTCCTGTGGGAGGTTTACCGCGCGACCAATGCAAAGGAGTACATCAACGTTCTTGGCGGGTTCCGGGCACCCGAGACGAACTCTATGTTGCGCAGTCGATCGGCCTCATCCGGTGTTGCGGAACACAGCCAGCACATGCTTGGCAAGGCGATCGACTTCTACATTCCAGGGGTCCCGCTCGAGAAGTTGCGTGAGGCAGGTCTGAAGATGCAAATGGGCGGCGTCGGTTATTATCCGCGGTCCGGGTCTCCTTTCGTGCACCTCGACGTCGGTGATGCTCGCATGTGGCCCAGAATGAGCCGCCGGGAATTGGCGTCGGCCTTCAGAGACGGAAAAACGGTCTATATTCCGAGCGACGGCAAACCACTTCCCGGCTATGAAGAGGCGCTTGCATCATACCAACAGCGGTTGAAGTCGGGAGAACCAGCTGTCGGCGCGACCCGCGGACGGCCCGCGGCAAATCTGTTTGCGTCACTGTTTGGCGGTGGCAAGAGCGACCCCGACACGGTTGCAAAACGGCCTGCCAAGACAATTGCCGCCGCAACCGTCGTTCCTTCGGAAGGGGCGACAGCCGAGCCGAACACCAATGTCGCCTCGCGCTCCACCCCAGCTCCATCGTCGGACGGTTTCGAGGCAGCCGGAGATATCGCGAGGGTCCCGCAGCCGACGCCATCGCCTCGATCGGTCTCGACGCTTGAGACCGCCTCCGTTGAGCCTGGGCCGGTCTCGGCACGGCGGGAGATATCGGCCTCGCAAGCGGCGACAAAAAGTCCAAACTTCTTGGCTTACAACGGGCAAGTTCCGGCCACCGTCGCTGCAGAACCGTCGATTCAAATCGCAACAGTCCCTCTTCCGACCGAGCGTCCCGAACTGTCGGCGGGTTTCAATGATGCAACCGCGCGGAATATGCCTCCGGCTGTGGGCGGGAGCGATCCATTGGCCGCCCAGCCCCAACAGCCCACGCCACCGATTCCGCTGCCGCGACCGATGGCCGAAGAGAACGTCGTTGTTGCGGCCGTTCCGACGCCGCGGCCGAATTTCGCGAAGATGCCTGCTGAAATCGCGCTGGAACCCGGCAGCGGTCAACTGACGGGCCTTCGCAAATCGGCTCGTTATGCGGCTCAGGAAACCCGATCCTCGCGTCGCCGTGCAACTGGCGTCGAGGCGCTTCACGATCCGGGCGCGGCATTCGCCTGGCCCCGGCAAATCGACATCTCGCGGGAGCCAGCCGAACGGTTCGCATTCGCACCCGCCAATGATCGGCTCAGTGCCAAGCCCGCTCTGGTCCTCGCGCAGGGCTTCCATTTGAACGACACGGGACCTGCAGCCGACCACTTCACTGGTTCTGCCGTGCAGTTTCTCCCGGTTCGGCGCTTTGCCGTCAATTGATTGTCGAAATCAACGCATCCGCTACCGCCGAAATCTTCGGGACGCGTCATGGTCAGCCTTGCCGCTTAAGCCTGCCTTAAGGTGGATCCAGCACCTGAGTTTCAAAATCGCCGATCCGCGCACTCGCCGGGAGCCGTCGAGGCTGCGCCGCCCCGTCGCTCTCCTTTCCCTCCAACAGAACAGGAGACCAATATGACATCGAGCAGCGTGATGACCCTCGCAGCAAGCGTACTCTGGGCTGCTGCATGGGGAGTTGCTCATGCAGGTCCGGCAACCATGACGGCCACGGGAATTACAAGCACGCCGATCGGCGCCTATGAATTCTGCAAGACAAACCCGGCAGACTGCACCAACCCTGCTGGCGACGCCGGGCCGCTCATCCTTACGAAGGACCGCTGGAACGAGTTGCTCACGATCAATCATCAGGTGAACTCGACGATTACCCCGGAAACGGACGAACAGTTATATGGCGTCGAGGAACATTGGACGTATCCCCAGTCCGCGGGCGACTGCGAGGATTATGCATTGCTGAAGCGGAAGCTTCTGATCGAGTCTGGATTCTCACCATCCGACCTGCTGATGACTGTTGTGTTGCTGCCGAGCGGCGAGGGCCACGCTGTGCTCGCCGTTAGGACGGACCGGGGCGATTTCATTCTCGACGAACTGCGTGACAGCGTCCTCCTCTGGTCTGAGACGGAGTACACCTATCTGAAGCGGCAGTCGGCGGGAGATCCCACACGTTGGGTGAAGCTCCAGGACGGGCGTGCGTCAGCGGTGGGCAGTGTGAAACAATGACATAGCGTTCCGCAGCGAACGCTCGGGCGCGGCATTCACGGTGCGCCTGAGGGGGCTGATGGAGCTTCCCCGACGAATAGTCTCCTCGCAACGGCAGACGTTGAGCGGGGCCACGCGTGCCGGATCAAAGATTGCGTTCACACAGGTCATGTTCCGGAACGAGCGACACCCGGTATTTGGTCGCAATTTTTGCCAACATCCTCCTCCCGCGGCCGACCGCCCTGTAATCCCTCGTTCTTCGAGAAGTTCGGCGCCTCTACCATTGTGCGCCTGTGTGCCCGCACCGACCTGAAGGATCGCTGCCGCTCCGACACCCAATACTTCATCTCTTCGGCTGCTATGAGTGCTCAGCAGGCTGCAATGGACGTGCCCGGCCACTGGATGGTCGAGAAAGCTCTCCGCTGGACGCTCGACGTGACCTTCGCCCTCGACCTCGTCCCACTGTCAACGACAAGCCTCCATCAAGCTCAGGCGCAAAAAGGGCCAGTTGGGAGCACCGACTACCTCGACACCATCCTTGGCAGATTACCGCGTTAACCTAGATTCGATGCCTGGGCTGGCAGGCTTTTGATCGGTGACATTTTCACCTCACGATTTCCAGGGCGAGCTTCTGAACCAGCGGACGCAATAGGCGGTCGCGACGAGGATGCCGAAACCGAAAAGGTTTGCGGCGGCCTCAGTGGCGAGCGTGCGTCCTGTCCGGTCGAGAACGATGCCGATCGCCTGTGCGACAACCATGCCGGTGATGAAGGCAGCCAGCGACTGCTGACCCACGACTGTCAGGACCCTGACAAACGGACCGCGCAACAGCGATCCCTTTTCCCCGACAAGGTGGACCGCGACATAGCAGAGCGCCATGAAGTGAATGAAGCGCAATGCTCCGAATTTGGTCTTGTCGGTGAGGAAGAGAATGCTCTCGGCGGCATGCTTGAAGAACGGATACACCTCCTGGAACTGCACCCATGCAAACGGCACCGTGACGATGACGATCGCCACCGCAAGTGCCATGACGCGGCGGTCGTAAACGGGCGCCGGCAGGCTGCCGCGCATCAAGAAGAAACCAGTATAGAAGATGAGCTGCCAACCGAAGGGGTCGAAGAACCAGGGACGGTCCGACCATGGTTCCGCCGAAAGCATAGGATAGCCGATCTGCGCACCGATCCATAGAAGTGCCATCAGCAAAAGCGGGACCACGATGTGAAGGCGGCTCGCGAAGATCATGATCGGCATCAGGGCGAGCATGACCATGTACATCGGCAGGATGTCGAAATAATTCGGCACGTAGCGTAGCGTCAGCAAGCCGACGAGCAAATTGCCCGGATCCCGCATGAACGGAACCAGGTTGAGACTGTCGACATAGCTATTGCCGTAGGGTGTGTTGCCGGCCACCACCATAAGGGACGCGATCACCACGAAGACGGCGATATGAGCCCAGTAGATCTGCCAGATGCGTTGCACAACGCACGCCAGTAGCGCAATCGGGCCAGCACGATCGAAGGTCGAGCCGAAGGCGATGGCCGACGCCATTCCCGACTGGAAGACGAAAGTCTCGGTGGCGTCCGAAAAGCCGAACCGTGCAGGAATCCAAAGCGCCCACGCATCGTCGGGGATATGCGCGATCAGGATGATCAGCATGCCGACGCCGCGGAAGAAATCGAGCCGCGGATCGCGCTCGCGCTTTACCCGTGGTGCCGCATTCTCGATGACGACCAGATCAGAAGGCGTTTTCGTAAGCACGGGCATCAAACCTGCAGCAGACGAGGGTGAACCCTGGCCGCTCTCGCGCAGCCTCGAGCTCGTTGCGGAAATCATCGATCCTCTCCACGTTGACGCCGTGTCCACCGAAACCTTTGGCAACAGCGGCAAAATCAGTCTGACCGAGCGCGACCCCGGCCGCCGCAAGACCGGCCGAAGCCTGCTTTAGTGCGATAAGAGCCAGGCTTTGGTCCTGAAACACGACGATCGTCAGCGGCAGGTCGAGATCGCGTAGCGCCGCGAGCTCCCCGATCCCCATTTCAAGACCGCCGTCGCCCATGATTGCGAAGACGCGACGGCGGGGATCGGCAACCTTGGCGCCGATCGCAAGCGGCAGGGCGGCCGCCATCGTGCAAAATCCAGCAGACTGGAGGAGCGTTGACGGACGTTTCGCGACCCATTTCTGCGACAGCAAAATGCGGTGGGCGCCGCTGTCGACAGTGACCACCGCATCGTCTGCTGCATGCGATCCGAGCGCGTCAATGATGGCATGGGGACCCCAGGGTGCCCGCGTGGCGAACAGTTTTCGCAGCCTCCGTTTTGCGTCCGCCGGCTCTTCGTCCTTCCAGGTTCTCCGCGCCGCAAGGGCGCCGGAGAGAGCCTTGAGGAAAGGGCCAAGCTCGGCGATCATTCGAAGGCCAGCATGATGCATGGCGTGATCGGGGGCGGCCGCTGTGATCTCGATCAGCTTTTTTCCGCCGCTGCAGAAGTCCAGCCAGCCGAGACGCATCTCGATCGGATCATAGCCGACTGCAAGCACCAGGTCAGAGCGCTCGACGAGTTGCAGAAGGACGCCGTCGGCCAGTGGGGAGAGGCCGGCGCCTCCTAGCGACAGTGCATGGTCTTCCGGCACGGCCCCCTTTGCCTTGTAAGTCGTGATTACCGGTGCGCCGATCGTCTCGGCAAGCTGTCGCAAACCGTTGGCGGCATCGTCACGGGTCGCTTCCAGACCGGCGATGATCAATGGCCGCTCGGCGCGGTTGATCCGCCTTTTAAGAGTGGCGATGGCCGGATCGGCGATCGAGGTTTTGACCTTGATGAGCATGGGGGGCGAGACGATGCGGGGGCTGGGACATGCCGTCGCCGCGACCGTCGGTGACAGATCGAGGTGCACCGGTCCCATCGGCTCGGCGGTCGCAAGCGCGATGGCACGGGCAACAGTAGAGGCCGCGCTCTCAGGTTCGACCTCGAACGAAGCTTTGACGAGCGGCCGCAGGAGCTCGGCATGATCGATGACCTGGTGGGTGTAGCGTGCACGCGTGGCCCGATCGACAATGCCGGATATGACGATCAGAGGGACGTGCTCCTGCGCCGCATCGGCGATACCGTTGACGGCATTGGCAAGCCCTGGCCCCACGGTCGTCACCAGCACTTCCGGGTTCCTCGAAATCGCGTTTGCGCCGGCCGCCATGATGGCGGCAGCCGTTTCGTGGCGGGCGAGATGGAAGGAAATTCCGGCTGTCAGCAGCCCATCGATCAGGGTGACCACTTCACCGCCTGGCATGCCGAAGGCATAACGGACGCCATGGGCATGAAGGGTCGCCGAGACAGTGTCTGCGACTCTCGTCACGCGGTTTTTTTCCGGGCCTTCGATCATGCTGCTTCTCTCGTCAATTTGAATGGGAGGGAAATTGCCGGTATGCGGGAAAGCCTTTGGGCCTTCGACAGCACACCGGTTCGGAGGGATATCGAAACATGCTGCTGCGCCGGATCATGGCTTCGCTATGCCTGGGCGTTGCGCCCTGTAGCTTCGCCCCCGCGAGCCGCGGCGGCAGCACGGCCTGCATGGTCGACGGCGGCGACTACAGGATCGAGCTGCCGAACGACGGCGATGTGAGGGGCGTCTTCGTCTATTTTCACGGTTTCAAGAGCTCCGCAGAACTCCAGATGGGACAGTGCTATGCCATGTTATTTAATCCTCTCTATCTTCTTGACGACAACTTCTTCTAGACTATCAAAGAGCCAATCATCAGGATTCCTCTGTTCTCCCCAACATTCAAGAGCCTCTTTGATAAACCAAGATAGTTCACGACGTAGACCGATCAAGTTTGGTTCAATCTTCTTGAAAGTTAGAGTAACTTCATACTGTGGATAGCCTTTACAGGCATATTTTGAATCCTTAGGCATATCTTCCTCCATTCCAATTTCCAATGTCTTCGACGACCTGAAAACCCGCTAAGGCTCCATGCCGGACAAGACGGTTATCGGTGGATTTTCGATAGGCGCCTCGATGGCGTGGCGGCGAACCGACAAGCCCCGTCCACGGCATGGTCAGGGTTTGAAGGCGCGCACGGTAAACGCGACGATGGTGCCGAACAGCATATGCCCGACCAGCGACGCCCAGGTCAGCGGGATGAAGCCGAGAAAGGCCGGAAGCCCGGCGAAGATATGGGCCATCACATAGAGCGCGAACACCCACAGGCCTATTCCGAATCCGATGCCGGTCAGCAGCAATGGCAGGTTGGGGATGACCAGGCGCTGCAAAGGCCGGGCGATGAAGAGATAGGCGGTTGGATAGAAGACGATACCGACGACAGCATGGATCGCTTCCGCGAGCAGCGGGTTGTGGAAGCCGAAGACCGACTGCACGAGTGCGGCAGGCTCCAGCGGACCGCCGACCAAATAGGGCGTTATGAAGCGAGCCCAGATTTCCCAGGCGATATCGGCGGCAAGGCCGGCGACGATGATCGTCCTTGCCAGACCCCTCTGGATTTCGGGAAAGATACCTTCCTTGCGCATTTCCATCATAGACATTTCGCTGATCCTTAACGAGGTTTGGGCGGGTTCAGGCCGACAGCTTCAGATTGGTGGAGAGTTCAATCGAGTTGATCAGCCGGTCTTCGGCCTTGAGATTCTGGCGGACACGACGTATCCGCGAGACGCCGACGATATCGCCCCAGTTGCCGGCCGCCTTTGCAAGCGCCAGCACGAAAAAGTCACGCTGAGCGTTGCTTCCGCCGATCATCGGAAGAACGGCGACCATGTGCTCGAGCATCCGCCTGTCGGCGGGAGCGCCGACTCCCGACAGGACACTGGCCATCGGCACTCCGATTTCGGCGGCGACTCTGGCCTGATCGCCGCTCCCTGCCGCTTTTTCTTCAATCTGCGCCAGAAGTTCGGCAGCGCCTGCGCGTTCGCCGATCGCCACAAGCACCGCGAGATTATGGAGTGCCGCGAAGATCAGGGTTGCGTCCGTCCGCCGCCGCAAGGCTATCTCGGCGAGATCGCACCAGCGTGAGCCGACATTTACGCCCGTCTGGTTGAGGCGCCAAAGCAGTGAAACGGCATTGGCCATGTCCCGAAAGTCGTCGGTCTGCTGCGGGCGAACCTCCTCGTCATAGATCCGGAGCACGCGCTCATGATCACCCCTTTCAAGATGCAGGAGACCGAGGTGCCAGGCCATATGGAAGGAAAAATTGTTGCAGCGCGACCATGCTTTGCGGCTGTTCTCCAGCCACTCGATGCCTTCATTGGTCTGGCCGCGCATCTCGAAAACATGGGATACTGCGTGAAGACCCCAGGAATCGTCTGGCTGCAGCGCGATAGCGCGCTCACCCGCAAGCAAAGCCTCGTCGTACAACCCGTGCTCTTCAAGGGCGAAAGCATGGCAGCCGAGGAGGAAACCTGCGGCCGGGGTCGTTTGGTCAAGGCGTTCGACGACCCGCGTGCTCGCGGCGAGCATGCCTGCAGCGTCACCGAGCATGAAACGCAAGGCGTGGGAGATCTTGAACGGAAGGAACGTTGCCGGGCGGTCGGCGAACCCGTCATCAAGCAGGACCGCCGCTTTGGAGAAAGATCCCTCGACAGCCGCCTTCAGGGCGTCCAAAAGGACCCGCTCATCACAGGTCCCGCCCGATCGGTGCGCAATTGCGGCCTGCGCGTCGCAAAGTGCTGCGGCAGCGGGCGCAGCCAGTTCCGCGCGCGCCTGTATAACGTTGGCGAAGCCTCTGAGCACATGGGCCGCAACATGGTGGGGATCAGCAGCCAGAGCCACCTGAAGCGATTGAACGGCACTCTGCCGATGAGCCGCCAACCCGTAAACGGCGTCCTCGAAAGCGTTTTGTGCCTCAACGTTGGCCGTGCTGCTTAAGAGTTCATATGCATCGCGTTTCACTCAATCGGCTCCTTGGAATCATGCGAACGGACCCGAAGGCCTGCAACAACCTTCGGCTGGTTGGCGGAAAACGGAAGAATCCGCTGGTTACGGCTGGACAACCTCACGTTGGCGAGCCGGTTCAAAGGCAGGAAGCTTGCCAAGGGACGGCATCTTCAGCGAAGGCCCTCGTTCGGCATCAAACATGTAATCGCGCGACAGGGGGAGGGCTGCGAGCTTCCGTGTCAGTTGAAGCTGCCAGTTCATGTGCCCCATTCTTCGGAAAGCCAGCTCGGAGCCGATCAGATAGAACTCGAACATGCGGCAGAACCGCTCATCGTAGATCTTGGCCAGCGTCGAACGATGCGCGGCGAAGCGTTGGCGCCAATGTTCGAGCGTCTTTGCATAATGGAGGCGAAGGACTTCGATGTCCGTCGTCCAAAGTCCGGACTTCTCCACGACCGACAAAACCTCGGAGAGCGCGGGGGAGTATCCCCCCGGAAAGATGTATTTGGCGATCCATGGGTTCGTGCTTCCTGGACCATCGGCCCTTCCGATGGCGTGGATCAGCGCAATCCCGTCCTCCTTGAGCATGGAGCGGACAGCGTCGAAAAAGGTCTTGTAGTGGTTGACACCAACATGCTCGAACATGCCAACGGACACGACGCGGTCCACGGGTTTCTTCCAGTCCCTGTAGTCCATCAGCTCGAAACGGACGAGATCGCTGAGACCGGCTTCCTGCGCCCGACGTGTCGCCCCCTTCAACTGTTCTGTCGACAGTGTCAGACCCGTGACGCGCGCGCCGAATTCTTGCGCGAGGTAGAGCGCCATGCCTCCCCAGCCACAACCGATATCGACAACCTCGAGTTCGGGACGGTCCAGCTTCAGTTTCGCCGCGATGTGCCGTTTCTTCTTCATCTGGGCCTCTTCAAGCGTTTCGTCGCCCTGAGTAAAATAGGCGCAGGAATACTGCTGATCCTCATCGAGCATCAGTGAATAGAGCCTGGCATCCAGATCGTAGTGGTGCGCGACATTCCGCCTGGAGCGGTCTGCGGGGTTGAACTGGTCGAGGTGGCGGCGAAACCATCTGACCTTCTCCATGAGCTTGTCCATCGGGTGTTGGCCGCCGTCCATGGAGTTCATCGCGAGGAAATCAAGGATCTCGAAGAGATCTCCGGAGACAGGTTCGAGGTCTCCATCCATGTAAGCCTCGCCGAGCGCCAGACCCGGATTGAAGAACAGACGACGCTTCGCCCGCGCGGTTCGGATCTTCAAAGCCAGCTGCGGATTCTGGCCGCTTCCATAGGAGCCCTGCGATCCATCGGGATAGAAAACCGTGAGCGTTCCGATCTTGATAAGTCGCGCCAGTGCTACCTCGAGAAACATTGCTCTTCCTGTTTTTTACCACATCATCCAACAGAGGCCGTCGATGGCCCGGCGCGACGCGTCGATCAAGGTCCGATGGACTCTGACCCATTCACCGATCGGCATGAGAATGCATCACAACGAATCATCCCCCGCACTTCGACAACTCAAGCTCGATGTTCGGTGGTACTGTTGGGTAAGGCACATGACGGAACGCGTGACCCCTCTTAGCCGGCTAACGCGAGCTGCACCGAAGGGTCCGGAATGACCACGATCGGACTACCGTCACGTACCTGCGCGTAAAGATGGATGACGTCCTGGTTGAGAAGACGGATGCATCCAGAGGAAACGGATTTGCCTATCGAACGCGCTTCGGGCGTGCCGTGGAGGCGGTAGAACGTGTCCTTCCCATCTTTGTGAATGTAGAGCGCGCGCGCTCCGAGAGGGTTTTTAGGGCCCGGATCCATTCCGCCATTTGCGACGCTGTATTGCGCGAGCTCAGGCTGGCGCGCCACCATGGAATCCGGCGCTGTCCAGCGGGGCCACTGCCGCTTGTACGCAACCACGGCGCGACCTGACCAGGCAAAGCCCTCCCGACCGACCCCAACGCCGTAGCGAACCGCGCGTCCGGCCGCTTGGACGTGATAGAGGAATTTATTAGGGGTATCGACGATCAGTGTTCCGGGCATCTCTGTCGTCGGATATTCAACATCCTGCCGCCAGAGGCGTTGTTCGACCACACCGACGTCCACGGACGGCACAGGGAAAGGTTCGTCAGGAAGCGCTGCGTACATGAGTGGCGTGATGGGGGCGGCAGCGGGCGCAGATGCCGGGGCTGCGGCGGTAGCGCCAAGGCCATGTCTGGCCGGCTGTGTTGCGACACAGCCGGCCAACGTGAACGCGCCCGCACCGACGAAAAGAGTGCGGCGCGCGATCGGACTAAGGTTCTCGCGTGAAGGCATGAGGAAAATGGTCCTTTTCGTCAATAATCAGAGAGAGATTCACGGCCTGTACCAATTGGCAGATAGCGGGTTGCCCAGGTTGAAATCATTGCCGCCGCGTAGTCGGCATCCGGCTTGCGCGTCAGCAAGTGGTCGGCGTCATCCAATGAGACAAAGGTCTTCGGGTGCTTGGCGGCAGCAAATATGCGTGCGGCGTTGTCGATGCCGACAGTGCCGTCTCGCGGCGCATGAAGGATAAGCAAGGGGCGATTAAGGTCGGCAATCGTCTTCGTAAGATCATGTTGCCGCAGATCGGAAACGAAGCTCTTTCGCAGCACGAACGATCGGCCGCCGAGCATGACCTCCGCCTGTCCTTTAGTGACAATCTTTACGAGGCTAGCGGAATCGAACAGGTGCAAGACGTGTCTGACGTCAGACGGAGAGCCGATCGTCGCGACGGCCTTCACGCTCGCGATCGTACCGGCGGCTGCGAGCACCGCGGAACCGCCGAGGCTATGTCCGACGAGAAGGGACGGCGCCGTTCCGGCGGCCGTCATTGCCCGGCGGGCAGCGATAAGATCGTTGACGTCGCGAGCAAAGGTGGTATCCGCGAAGTCTCCACCGCTTGTCCCCAGCCCGGCAAAGTCGAAACGCAACACACCGATCCCGCTTGCGGCAAGCGCCCGCGATATGCGTGATGCCGCCAGGCCGTCCTTCCCGCAGGTGAAACAATGGGCCAGGATTGCCCAGCCCCTCGTAGACCCTTCGGGCAATTCGAGCCGACCGGAGAGCGTATATCCATCCGCTCCGGGGAAATCGAAGATCTCTGTAGCCACGACTTTCTTCCTCAAGCGGTATTGCGGCGCGGTTCGATCGGTGGGCGCTTTTGAATATGCGACCACCGATTGGGGATGATCAGACAGCGGGCATGTCGATCGTCGTGTCGTTGATGCGGTTGAAAACGTTGGTGAAGACCGTCACGGCGATGGCAAGGCTGATTTCGACGAGCTGTCCGTCGGTGTAGCCGGCGTCCTTGATGGCGTGGAATGCGGGTTTACTGATGGTTCCGCTGGTGCGTTGCAGGTTGCGGACGAAACGGACGAGGGCATCGCGCTTTGCATCACCCGTCGGTTCGCCGGCACGGATATGCCTCAGCACTTCCGGCTTGAGACCGGTCATCTTGCCGAGCATGCTGTGGGCGGCGACACAGTAGTCACATCCGGCTACTTCGCTGACGATCAGCTTGATCGCTTCCAGGTCCTGCTTGCCGAGCGTGCCGCTAGAAAGCACACCGTCAGCTTGGAGGATCGACTTCAGTGCGGAAGGGCCGAGCGAGCCGATCGCGGCGAAGGTGTTCGGCACGCCACCGGCAGCCTTCTTGATCTGAGCGAAGAGTTCGGCGGTTGCGCCGGTGGCGGCATCAACGGCGGGGGTGGAAATACGAGAAGTCATTGTTGGTCACTCCTTGGTTGGAACATTGTTGACAGGAGTGAACTTACGAATGTAGTTTGAGTTGGTTAATGCTATATTTCCTCAACAATATGCTAATTCGTCTCATAGAGAGGAATTTAGATGGTACCACCTATGGATTGGCTCAGCCGGCTGCTCGACATGATGCCTGTGACCGGCCGCCTTGATATCCGTTGCTTTTACGCTGCCCCCTGGCGGATCGCCTACGACACCTCACAGCCGGGTGTTCTGCCGTATCACGTGGTCCTGAGTGGCTCTGCCCTGCTGGAGAGTTCGTCCGGCGGACCGCCGAAGCGGCTTGTGGCAGGTGATATCCTGGTGCTGGCTACCGGCGGCGCACATACTCTTCACGATGGCAGCGGTATAGCGCCGGGACCTGCGGCTTATCGGCCGGGATTGAATCACACGATCAGCGAGAATGCCGGTTCGGGCGAGCGCCTTGATCTCCTGTGCGGCCATTTTACCATTCCCAGGCCGCACGATCGGCTGATGCGGGAATATCTGCCCCCGGAACTGATCGTAAGAAGCAGCCTTCAGAACCAGGGTGACGGCACATCGCCGGTGGGAACGCAACTTGCAAATCTCGTTGCCCTGATGCGCTCGGAGTCCGATATCGAGCGCCTTGGCGGCACGGCAATGCTGAACGCATTCTCCGCCGCGCTATTCACCTTGTCGCTGCGGCTTGCGAGTGAATCGAAAGAAAGTCCTTCGGGCCTTCTCGCCTTGGCGGGCCATCCAAGACTTACACCCGCGCTTGCCGCGATGTTTCACAATCCGGCCCACGCATGGACGCTTCCCGAGCTTGCTGACCTCTGCAACATGTCGCGAGCGACATTTGCAAGACATTTTCAGGAGAAGTTGGGACGTTCTGCCAGCGACCTTCTTCTCGACATTCGCATGGCACTCGCTGCGAATGAACTGAGGAAGCCAGGCGCATCCACAGCCGCCGTCGCCGAGGCAGCCGGCTATCAATCCGAAGCAGCCTTCCAGCGTACCTTCAAACAGAAAGTAGGCGTCACCCCCTCACAATGGCGCAGGGCAGCCAGGACAGCCGACTGAGTCAGCGCACTCGAAATCTGTATCTGAGGAGAGATGGACGCAACCAACAGGCTCACGCGCTCTCGGCAAGTTCCGACTTCCAGGAAACGTCGCATCGATCGAAGACCATTCGCGCAGACAGGCCGCCAGGCTCTCGACTATGCAGCGCAAGCTTTGCCCGGCCGTGCTCGACGGCAAACTCGGCAATACTCAGGCCGAGCCCGCTTCCAACCGTTGTCTTGTGGCGTCCCCGGAAAAAGCGCTCGGTGACATGGGCGATCTCTCCGGCGGGAATCCCCGGTCCTTCGTCATCTATCGCGATCTCGACAGTGTCTGCCTTCTCGATGAGACTGCAGGTAATCGTCGTTGTCTGTCCGGCATGAAGAATAGCGTTTTCGAGGAGGTTTCGCGCCGCAAGGGTAAAGAGATCCGCATTCATATCGACCTCTACCCGAAACAGTTCGTCCGCAATGATAATGATCGGCCCTTGCTTGTCGGGTAAAGTAAGGACAGTCGCAGGAATAAGTGCGTCGCTCTCTCCGACGTCGCCCTCAGAACCATTGGGCAAATCAGCGGAGAGCGGTTCACTTGATGTTGTGAGTGTCCTAAGCTCGTCCCTGAGAACCGCAAGCAGATCGCCTGGAACAAACCTGCCGGAGGCTGCAACCTCTGCGGAGGCCTCGACGGACGCCATGTCGAGGAGCTGACGCACGAGCCTTGCTGTCCTCGTGACCCCTTGGACGATTTGATGGAGCGCCTTCTCCCTGATCTTTGAATCGCCGCTTGCAATCGCAACCTGGGCCTGGGTCTTGAGACCCGCCAAGGGCGTCCTGAGTTCATGCGCGGCAAAGGCTGTAAAATTGCGCTCGCGATCGCGCGCTGCGGCAACGCGTTCGAACAGCGCGTTAAGCGCCCGGATGACCGGCGCGGTTTCGACCGTCGCGTCCCCATCCGGCAGCGCATTGAGATCTGATGCCGTTCTCGCGCCCAAACGCTCCGCCATCCGCCGCAACGGTGCTAACCCGCTTCCCACACTCAACCAGATCAATCCGGCGAGAGCCGGAACCATCAGCAGCGCCGGCAGCAGCAGTCCGGTGATGACGTCATTGACGAGCCCGTCCCGTGCATGGAGGTTGTCTCCTACCAAGACCCGAACCCCGAGTTCCTTGTTTTCCACGGCATAGACACGCCATCTCTCGCCGTCGATCTCCGTCTGCGAGAACCCGGCTCGCACATCGGAGAGCTCCCCTTGCGGAGCTCCCTCGGAACGGCTCAGCAGATCGCCGTTAAACGACCATATCTGACAGGAGAGCTGGCGCTCGTAGCTCGCCCTCCTTCGGGCGTCACTATAGCCCGGAGCCGCGGCGGCACGAGCGGCGTCGATATCCTGCTTGTCGATCAGAGAGCTGACCATGTTCGCAGCCTCGACAAGACGGGAATCAAGCGCGCTCTCGACTTCGGCTCGTGTTCTCAGAGAAATCCAGACGACGGCAGAGAACCAAACCATGCCGGTCGCGACCATCAAAATCAGAAAGAGCCTTGCCCGCATCGATCGCTTCATGACCGCTCTCCCATTCGGTAGCCGAGTCCCCTGACGGTCTCGATTAAGCCGGTTCCGAGCTTAGTGCGGAGATGATGGATGTGAACCTCGACCGTATTGCTTTCGACATCCTCCTGCCATCCGTACAGTTTCTCCTCGATCTGGGATTTCGACAGCACCGCACCGGGCCGATTCATAAGCGCGTGCAATACGGAGAACTCGCGGCGCGAGAGGCGAATCTCTGAGCCGTCCTTTTCCACGGTGAAGCGCGCCGGATCGAGCGAGATGCCGGCCCATTCCACAACGGCCGTCGATCTGCCGGCCGCGCGGCGCACAAGTGCCCGCAATCTGGCTGCAACCTCATTCAGATCGAACGGTTTGCCAAGATAGTCGTCCGCGCCGGTGTCAAGGCCGGCGATGCGTTCCTGGACGGAGTCGCGTGCGGTCAGGAGAAGCACGGGAACGTGATCTCGGCGCGCGCGCAGTTCCTTGAGAAGGTCTATGCCGGAACCATCCGGCAAGATGAGATCAAGGACGACGGCATCGTAGGACGCCGCTCTTAACACGGCCTCCGCCTCCGCATAGGTCATCACCGCATCGACGACGAAGCCCTTCAGGGTCAGCCCGACCTGCAGTCCATCCTTCAGAATCTCGTCGTCCTCGACAACCAGTAAACGCACGCTGAATCTCCGGCCGGCCGTGTTTTCCGATCAAATGCGACGGTGCTCTTAAGGCAGGCTTAAGCTTCACCGTTTCTGCCTGCGACGCTAGACGCCGGTCAGCGGCCGCGCGGACAGCCGAAGTCCTGGCGCTTCACTCAACAAGGCAAGCAAAGGAATGCGGACCGAATGAGCAAAGAACTCCGGGAGCCCATCGAGGGATCAAGCGTGAGAATGCCCGCACGCCCGGTCGATGGCTTGCACAACCGGCATGACAGGATTGAGGGCGTCGCGTCAACTGAATGCAGGAGGCGCGCCTTTATTCTTGGTGGCATCGCAGCGGCTGCGATCGGGCTGGCAACAGGCTATCATGGCCAAGCGCTGGCGATTTCCACCCAAATCGGTCCCATTCGCACAGTCCCAGACTTCGAGCAGGCGCTTGCGCTCTCCAGGATGCGCAATGCTGCCGCAGTGGTCGACGTCGCTGCCAAGTGGTGCGCGTTCTGCCGGGTGCTCGATGAAAGGATCCTCGTTGATCCACGCGTGGCGGCCCTGCTTCGAAACCTTGCGCTCATCCGGATCGACGTCACGGCGATGGATGAATCGAACGTCAATCTGCTTGCTCATCTGGGCGTCTTCGGTCCGCCCACAATTATGGTTGTCGATACCGCCAGCGGAGCCGAATTTCCAAATACACGTTCGGTTGGTGCTTTCGACGCCGCAGACCTCGTCGCCAGATTGCGGCCATTCGCGCGATAGGCCGTTTTCGGCCGATGGGACCGGCCGTGGCTTAAGGCTGCTTTAAGCTGGCACGCACCCCTACATTGTCAATCCTCCATGGAATCAACCAATGCGCAGAATTCTTCTCGTCCTGCTTCTTTTTGTCATGGTTGTCGTCATGGCTGCCGGCGCCAGTCATGCCGGCGAGGGCGATCCCTTGCCAAGCGAGGAGGCCTTCAAGTTTTCCGCGGAGCGGGCCCCGACCGGCTCGGTGGAACTCAGATGGACCATAGCGGATGGCTACTATCTCTATCGGGATCACATGAACGCCAGTAATGCTGACGGCGCCGGTCCGGTCACCATGGACCTGCCGAGAGGAGTGGAGAAGACAGATCCCAATTTCGGGTCCACAGAGGTCTATCACGGTCAGGTCACGGCCGTCTTGGAAACACCCTACGGAGAAAAGGTCCGTATCCGTTACCAGGGCTGCAAGGAACGCAGCATCTGCTATCCCCCGGTCGAAAAGGTCGTCGATACCCATGCGCTGTCGGCTCGATCCGAGCCGGTGCAACCTGCCGTCGAGACGTCCAGCCAGGCCGATGCCGGGCATTTCAAGCTTGCTGAGGATAGCACCGACGGGATGATTTCATCCCTGCTTCGCAGCGGTGGTCCGGTCTTTGTCGTCGCAAGCTTTCTCGTCTTCGGCCTTCTCCTGTCGTTTACGCCATGCGTGCTGCCGATGTACCCGATCCTTGCCGCCACGCTTGCCCGTGAGGAAGAGCACCTGACGGCGAAACGCGGATTCGCATTGTCCTTGACCTACGTCGTCGCGATGGCGGTCGCGTTTGGCCTGCTCGGGATTTTTGCGGCATGGTCCGGCCAGAATCTGCAGATCGTCCTGCAATCGCCGGGCGCAATCGTTGCGGTGTCCTTGATTTTCGCGACGCTCGCGGTCTCGATGTTCGGCGCCTTCGAACTGCAGTTGCCCGCGCGCTGGGTCCGCCGCATCAGCTCCGCCCAAGGCGGAGAACGCGGATCGGCGGGCGGCGCTGCGTTTCTTGGTTTCACGTCCGCTCTCATTGTCGGCCCCTGTGTGACAGCCCCCCTCGCGGCGGCCTTGCTCTACATTGCCAAAACCGGCGACGCCGGTCTCGGCGCCGCGGCGCTATTTGCCCTTGGCTTCGGGCAAGGTATCCCGCTGATCGCCTTTGGAACCATGGGCGGCAGGGCGTTGCCGCGCGCCGGCGCTTGGATGGTTCATGTGAAGCATGTTTTCGGGTTCGTCTTCCTTGCGACAGCGATCTATATGGTCAGCCGTGTCTTGCCGGCCAGCCTGGGTCTCGCGCTCTGGGCGGCGCTCTTGATCGCGGCAGGCGTGTTCCTCGGTGGTTTCGATACCATGACGCCGAGAGCCACGCCTTCGCGCCGACTGCTCAAGGCAGTCGGTCTGACCCTCTTCCTATCCGGCGCCTTCATGGGTGTCGGCGCAGCGAGCGGCGGATCCGACCCGTTGCGGCCACTGCAATTCGCCTCGCCTCAGAGTGGCGGGCGTGAGGAGCAGGCCGTACACTTCGCGGAAGCCAGTTCGAGTGGGGACCTTCGAACACAGCTGAGCCGGGCTGCTTCGGCTGGATCGCCGACAGCGATCTACTTCACCGCAGAATGGTGCGTCGCATGCGATCACATCGATCGAAGTGTTCTTGCCGCCAGCGAGGTGATCGAGGGGCTCGCAAAATTTAACACCATCAAAGTCGACCTCACGGACCTCGACGATTCCCGACAGGAGCTCATGCGTGAGCTCGGCGTCGCCGGGCCGCCGACAATGGTCTTCTTCGATCGGAAGTCCACAGAGATCCCGGGCTCACGTTTGGTTGGAGAATTTACCGCAGCGTCGCTATCGGCGTCTGCCAAGCTTGGAGAATAGGGATGAATGCAATCACACTTGGTCCGCTGATGCTGCCGATTGACCGTTTTTCGGCAATCCTCGCTGCAGTGGCATTCCTGCTGGTTGCGGACATCCTAGCGCGCCGTGTCGACCGCAGATTTTCAACCTGGTCTTCATGGGCGACCGCCATCTACTTCGTCATGGCCCGTGTTGGTCACGTTCTGCAGCATCTTGAAAGTTTCGCCACGGAGCCCTGGCGGATTTTCGCTGTCAATCAAGGCGGATTTTCATGGCCGGTAGGGCTTTTTGGCCTCGTGCTGTTCTCGGTCGTCTTCCTGCGCAAAGTCAAAATGGTAACCTGGTCCTTGATCCCCATCGCGCTCAGCGGGGTGGTGGGTGCGGCGACATTGCAGCTCGGCGTGGTGCCAACGGGGCTTATGCTGCCAAACCAGACATTCCCGCTGATGGACGGACGTTCACTTCGCCCCTCATCACTGTCGGGGAGGCCGATGGTGATCAATCTTTGGGCTAGCTGGTGCCCGCCATGCCGGCAGGAAATGCCGATGATGGCGGAACTCGCTCAAAATTCGGGTGCTGCGACTTTTATCTTCGCCAATCAAGGTGAGGGGGACACAGCAATCAGCGACTTCCTGACCAAGGCCAACATCAAACTCGACAATCTCGTCCTGGATCGATCGCTCGTGTTTCAACAGCACTATGATGTCCTGGGGCTTCCCGCGACTCTGTTCATCGACAGCGACGGCGTGCTTCGCGACCTTCATCTCGGCGAGATATCGAAAGAGATACTGGTCACCAAGATCAAAGAACTCCAATAACCGGCGACTGTCGCCCTCCTTGTCACGGCGGTTATGGTCGATTTAAGGACCATCACCAGCAGGGCGTACCGCCGCCACCGGCTTGCATTCTGGCCCTTGCAGGTCTTATCAAGGCGTGCCGGCGAAATGCTGGATCAGAAAATCGATGAATACCCGGGTCTTCGCCGGCGGCCGTTCGGCCGGCGGATAGACCGCGTAGACGCCGCCGAGATCGACCGGCGGATGATCGAGTTCAAGACGCACGAGTTCGCCGGTGGCGATCGGGCGGGCGACGATGAAAGTCGGTTGATAGATGATGCCGAGCCCGGCCGTGGCCGCTTCCACCAGCGCGTCGCCGTTGCTCGCGCGCAGAGGACCGGAGATCGGAACGGTCACTTCAGCATTCGCGCCGAAAGACCAGGAAGCGGTGCCGGCCACCTGTGACAGCGTGTAGCCCAGGCAGGCGTGAGCGCGCAGGTCCGCGACGCAATACGGCCGCCCATGCTTTTCCAGATAGGCGGGAGAGGCGCACAGCAACAGCTGGCAGGATGTGAGCTTGCGGGCAACCAGCGAGGAATTGGCCAACCGGCCAATGCGGATCGCCATGTCCCAGCCTTCTTCGACGATATCGACCAGTCGATCGTTCAAGCCGAGATCGACCGTCAGTTCGGGATGCAGGGCCGAAAAGGCCGGAATGAGCGGTGCGATCTGGCTAGCGCCGAACGAAACCGGAATGCTTACCCGCAACAGTCCCTTCACGACAAGGCTCTTGGCCGTTGCCGCCGCGTCGGCGTCCTCCAGTTCGGCAAGGATGCGCTCGGCGACGTCGAGATAAGCCCGGCCGATATTCGTCGGCGTAACGCGCCGCGTCGTGCGGTGAAGCAGACGCACGCCTAGATGCTCTTCCAGGGCCGCGACATGCTTGGTCACCATCGTCGGGGACATGCCCATGGCTCGCGCGGCAGCGGAAAGACTGCCGAGTTCCACCGTCCGGAGCAGCACCTGCAAGCCTGTAAAACGATCCAGCACTGTCCACCTCGTACTATCGGTGTGAGAACAATTTCAAAAATACCGGATTATGGGCAGTTTCGGAAGATAATAATGTGAGGCAGATGGTTTGGTTCGACCTGAGACGGCCAACGGTCGGTCTGCCAGCAGGCCGCTGAAACGGAAGTCCCGACGAGGAGATAGCAATGCTAGTGAATGGCAAATGGTCCGCCGACTGGCAGCCGATCCAGGGCACAGACGCCAAGGGCGCGTTCGTGCGCAAGGCGTCCAGTTTTCGGAACTGGGTTACGCCAGACGGCAGTTCGGGCCCTACCGGACAGGGCGGCTTTATTGCCGAAGCCGGCCGTTATCACCTGTATGTCGCCCTCATCTGTCCCTGGGCATCGCGGACCCCGATCGCCCGCAAGCTGAAAGGCCTGGAAAAGGCGATCGGCGTCTCGGTCGTCAATCCGACCTTGACGGACCAAGGCTGGGCGTTCGGCGGCGCGGACGCGGATGAGGATCCGATCCTCGGCGCCCGCCATATGCACGAAATCTATTCCTGCGCCGACCCCGACTATACCGGTCGCGCCACCGTCCCCGTGCTCTGGGACAGGAAGCGCAAAACCATCGTCAACAATGAATCGGCCGACATTCTCCGCATAATAGGAACCGGCTTCGGTGCGCTCGCGACAATCGATCGCGATCTCTATCCGGCCGACCTCAGGGAAGAGATCGACGCGCTCGGCGAGCGCCTCTATCCGACGCTCAACAACGGCGTCTACCGCACGGGATTTGCGCAGACCCCAGGAAGCTTACGAAGAAGCCGTCACCGGTGTTTTCACGATGCTCGATGAGCTGGAGGCGCGACTCGACAAGGAGCCGTTCCTGTTCGGCGACCGCCTGACAGAGACAGATATCCGGCTGTTCGTGACGCTGGTCCGGTTCGACGTCGCCTATCACGGCATCTTCAAGTGCAATCTGCGCCGCATCGCGGACTATCCGAACCTGTCGCGCTATCTCCGCACCGTACTTGCGCTGCCCGGCGTCGAGGAGACGGTCAGCATTGAGCATATCAAGCGAGGCTACTATTCGATCAAGTCGCTCAATCCCACCGGAATCATTCCCATCGGTCCCGATTTGCCGGCGCAAGACCGAAAGCTGGTCGCCTGAACGGCCAAGGGGGACTTAGATCATGCTGCCGATGCCGGGGAGAGAGGGCCTCTCCGACCAGGCACTTCGCACCGCCATCTCGGCCGTTCGTTTCGACTAACCCTCCATTTCCCCCTCGGATGGCAGGGTCCCAACACCATCAAACTCAAGCAATGGATATGGAGGACTTTATCATGATCGACCTGCGTACCGCCGCCTTTGGCGCCTTTGTGCTACGTGTAGTATCCGGGGTTCTTTTCCTGGCCCACGCCGCATTGAAAATCTTCGTCTTCACCCCGGCGGGCACCGCCCAGTTCTTCGGTTCGCTGGGCCTGCCCCCGGAACTTGCCTACCTCGTGATACTGATCGAGGTCGTTGGGGGTGCCGCGCTCATCCTTGGCGTTTACGCGCGTCTCGTCAGCCTCGTTCTCATCATTGAACTGCTTGGCGCCATATTTTCGGTCCACGCAGCCAATGGCTTCTTCTTCAACAACGCCAATGGCGGATGGGAGTACCCGGCGTTCTGGGCTTTGACCCTGGCCGTGCAGATCCTGCTCGGCTACGGCGCCTTCGCGCTCGTGCCTTCCCGGTTCAACCAATCTACACGTCGTCAGCCGGCTGCCGGCTGAGCTTCCGAAACCATTCCGGGCGGGGCGGGGCACTTCCCGCCCGTTCCGGACCGGGCGAAGCATTGTGGCTAACCCCGCGCTGTCCCTCTCTCAACATTCCCTGCAAACCACTTATTGAAAGGAACGATACAATGAACATCACGATTCTGGGTGCCGGCAATATGGGCGCCGGCCTTGCCAAGACCTTGTCCCGCGCCGGGCATGGCATCGTCATCGGTGCCCGTGACGTCGCCAAGGCCCAAACCGCGGCGGCCAGTCTCGGGCCGGCGGTCCATGCGGCGCCGATCGAAGCCGCGGTCCGTAGCGCCGACGTGATTATACTGGCGGTGCCGTACGACGCCGTCGCCAGCCTGGTGAAAGGGCTCGATCTGTCCGGCAAGGTCGTCGTCGACATCACCAACCCGCTGACCCCGGACTATATGGGCCTCACGATCGGGCACAGCACTTCTGCAGCCGAGCAGATACAGGCGCTGATCCCGACTGCTCATGTGGTCAAGGCCTTCAACACGGTCTTTGCTCAAATCCTGCAAGGCGAGCCAAAGATTGCCGGCGAGCGAATTCCCGTTTATGTCGCCGGCGACGATGCGGCTGCGAAGGGGACGGTAAGCTCCGTTGCCACCTCGGCAGGTTTCGCCGCTGTCGACGCAGGCGGCTTGAAGACCGCCCGTTATCTTGAGCCGCTGGCAGGCCTCAATATTCTATTCGGCTATGGGCTCGGTCACGGAACCGCCATCGCGCCAGCTTGGTTGCGCGCTGCCTGATCGTCCCGCCCAGGGCGGCGGTATCGAGGTTGGCGCAATCGGCCGCCGCAGGGTGCGATTCTTGTCCGAGTCTGCCGAAAACGTACTGCTTCGCCTCCCGCACGCTGACCTCCAGCGAAGCGCCATGGGCAACACAGTCGGCGATCGCGCTGGACAAAATGCAACGTTGCGCGCATCCCGCACTGCAAGCGGGGTTTCAGGGCTTGGGAGACGCGTCTCGCACGCGCCTTGTGGCGCCAGATCGGGTTGCGCCAGCGATGTCTGCCGGAAGAGGCCAGTCCAGTGCCGTCGGTCAAACGGGACGATTGAGTTCACGGTAGTCGAGGCCGATGTCGAGGATCGGCGCGCTGTGAGTCAACCATCCGACGGAAATCAGGTCGACACCGGTCGCGGCAATAGCGGGCGCCGTCGCGGCTGTGATCCTGCCTGAGGCTTCCGTGATCGCCCTGCCGCCAACCATGGCCATCGCCCGGCGCAATTGCTCGACCGACATGTTGTCGAGCAGGACAGCATCAGGGGCGAACGCTAGGGCTTCATCCAACTGGGCCAGCGTATCGACTTCGACTTCGATCTTGACGAGATGGCCGACGTTGCTTCGCGCCCTTTCGATGGCAGAGCGAATTCCGCCGGCGATGGCGATGTGGTTGTCCTTGATGAGGATAGCGTCGTCGAGGCCGAAGCGGTGATTGGACCCGCCACCAGCGCGCACGGCGTATTTTTCGATGGCCCGCAAGCCGGGGGTCGTCTTGCGGGTGCAAACGACCTTCGCCTTGTGTTCGTGGATCGCATTCACAATCGATGCCGTCACAGTCGCGATACCGCTCAGGTGGCACAGAAAATTGAGCGCCGTGCGTTCCGCCGTAAGTATGGCCCGCGCCGGGCCGTTGACCGAGGCAATGACCTCGCCTTGCGCCACCTCGCCGCCATCCGCACGATGCACGATCATCTCGATATCCCGGTCGATGAGGCGAAACGCCAGCATCGCCAGATCGAGCCCGGCGACAGTGCCGGCCTGGCGCGCCGAAAGCACGGTCGTCGCATGGCGGTCCTTCGGCACGATGGCGTCCGTAGTCAGGTCGCCGGCCCGACCGAGGTCTTCGAGAAGAGCAGTGCGTACCAGGGGCTCAAGCATGATTGCCGGAAGCGGCGAGAGGTCCGTCATGTGACGCTTTCCAGCGCTGGAGAGTGGGCGAGTTCCCGCGCTGCCGCCAAGGCGGCATCGAGGGTGATTTCGGAGCGTCGGGCGCCGAACGCATGGTGTGGAAAGTCTGTCCTGAAATGAGCCCCGCGGCTTTCCTTTCGCCGCAGGGCGGCAATCGTGATCATCAGCCCGACAATGGCGGGATCGGACGCGGGGCCATGCCGCTCCGCCAGCGGCAGCAGGGCGCGCGCAGCCGCTCGCAGCCCCCCGCCGTCCCGGGTGAGGCCGAGGGCACGGGACAGGAGAGGGCGAACTGGTCCCGGGTCGGACGCCGGCTCGTGGGGCGCCACCGTTCGCTTTCCACTGCCGTCAGGCGAACCGGTCACGCTATTGGCGACCCAGCGCGCGCAGACGACCGCCTCGGTCAGCGAGTTGCTGGCCAGCCGGTTGGCGCCGTGAAGACCGGTCGAGGCGGCCTCTCCGCAAGCCCAAAGTCCTGGAACCGAGGTGCGACCGGCCTGATCCACGGCGACACCGCCCATGTGGTAGTGCTGGGCGGGCCGGATCGGAAGGAGGTCATGTGTCGGATCGATACCGGCGCGGCGGCAGGCCGCCGCAATCGTCAAGAACTGCTGCGCGAATGCAGCGCCTGGCCTTTCGCGCACGTCGAGGAAGACGCGATGGCCCTGCGCAAGATGTCTCCAGACGGCGCGCGCGACGATGTCGCGCGGTGCAAGTTCCGCACCCGCTACGCTATCGAGAAAGCGCCGGCCAGTCTCGTCAACGATCGTCGCGCCTTCGCCGCGAACCGCCTCGCTGATCAGCGGCATCGGACGCCCCGGCCCGTCAAGCGCGGTCGGGTGGAACTGGATGAATTCGAGGTCGGCAAGCGCTGCACCGGCGTGCGCCGCAAGCGCCAGCCCCTGTCCGCAACTTCCCAATGGATTTGTCGTGTCGTTGAACAGGCCACCGATTCCGCCAGTGGCGAGAACGACCCTTCCCGTGGCGAAGGACAATGGACCTGTCGAAGAACTCGCAAGCACGCCGTTGACCCTGCCGTCCTCCACCACCAGCCGGCGCGCTTCGATCCCCTCGGCGATTTCAATGGTCCGCGTGGACCGCACGGCGGCGACAAGCGCGCGCATGACCTCCCGTCCGCTGCCGTCACCGCCTGCATGGACGATGCGCCGGCGGCTGTGGGCGGCTTCCAGTCCGAGACGCAAAATTCCTTTGGCTGTCCGATCGAAAAGAACCCCAAGTCGCGCCAGATCTTCGATCGCAGCGGGTGCCGCGTTGAGGATGAGCCTTGCGGCTTCCGCGTCGCACAGCCCGTCGCCGGCGGCGAGCGTATCGGAAAGATGCAGCGCCGGGCTATCGTCTTCGCCAAGGCTGGCGGCAAGGCCGCCTTGCGCCCACGCGCTGGAAGCCTCGGCGCCAAGCGGCGACCGCGACACGAGAAGCACCGGCTCGGGCGCCAGATGCAGCGCCGTCATCAATCCAGCTACGCCGCCGCCGATGATGACTGGCCGGCCGGCGAGATCATGAATATCCATGCTCATACGGCCAGCATCCGCTCGACGGCCAGCCGAGCTGGCACTGCGATGTCGGCATCGATGGTCACGACATACTGGTTCTGTTCCAGCGCTGCCCGGATGTTGGCGAGCGTTATCCGCTTCATGTGCGGGCATAGATTACAGGGCCGAATGAACTCGACTTGGGGATGCTCGACCGCGACATTGTCGCTCATCGAGCACTCCGTCATCAGCACAACGCGTGGCGGTTTTTGTCGCCCGACATAATCGGACATGGCCGCGGTCGAGCCGGAGAAATCGGCCTCGGCCACCACTTCGGGCGGACATTCGGGATGGGCCAGGACCGTCACGCCGGGATGATCCTCGCGCAACTGGCGGATGTCGGCGGGCGTGAAGCGTTCGTGCACCTCGCAATGGCCTTTCCAGGCGATGATCTCCACGTCCGTCTGGGCGGCGATGTTCTGCGCCAGATATTCATCCGGCAGCATGATCACCCGGGGAACCCCGAGGGATTCGACGATCGCCTTCGCGTTGCCCGAGGTGCAGCATATGTCGGAGACGGCCTTCACTTGCGCCGACGTGTTGACATAGGTAACGACCGGCACGCCGGGATAGCGCTGCCGCAGCAGACGGATATCGGCGGCGGTGATGGAGTCCGCCAGCGAACATCCCGCCTGCAAATCGGGGATGAGCACGGTCCTTTGCGGATTGAGCAGCTTCGCCGTCTCGGCCATGAAATGCACCCCGGCGAGCACGATGACGTCGGCTTCTGTCGATATCGCCTTGCGGGCAAGCGCCAGGCTGTCGCCGACGATGTCGGCGACACAGTGGAAGATTTCCGGTGTCTGATAATTGTGAGCCAGGATCACGGCGTTTCGCTGCCGCTTGAGATCGAGGATGGCCTCGACATCATCGGCGAATACCGGCCATTCGATGGCCGGAATGACGCGGCGAACGCGGTCGTAGAGGGCGGAGCTCCGGACCTGGGTGTGGGAAATCGCCATTCGATATATGCTCCGTGTGAGTATATATCGCCAATATATTCTGACTTTGAGTATAAGTGTCAAGCGCGCGTAAGTGGCAATTTCGTTCCGGCAACGGCGCGTTCGGCCAACACGGAATGGCGGAAGCGAAACAGCTTGGCGGGGCGGCCACGCATGTCGGTCGTCATCGCTCCGGTCTCTTCGACCAGTTCCTGCTGCTCGACCAGCCGCCGGAAATTCGGTTTGTGCACGAGCCGTCCGGCCAGCGCCTCGACGCTGCGCTGGAGCTGCAGCAGCGTGAACGTCGGTGGCATCAGCTCGAAGACGACGGGACGATACTTAATCTTGGCACGCAGCCTGGCGATGCCAGTGGCAAGGATACGACGGTGATCCGCCGCCATGGCCGGACCGAACACCGACAGCGTGTTGGCCTTGACCTTGTTGCGATGCGCCTCCTCGACAAGCGCCGCCTCATACAGCAGCTCGTAGCGTTGCAACACCAGCTCTTCGTTCCAACTGTGGCGATCGAGACCGAAGGCGACCGCTGTTCGCTGCTGGCGCTCACTGCGCACCGAAAGGTTGTCGGCGGCCTTCGCCCAGGCATTCAGCTGCGGGACAATTATATTCGGCAATGAAGGTGGAACACCGTCGCGATGATCTTCCCAAGGAAAATAGTCGTACCAGTTGCGCCATCTCGCCTTGTCGGCGGGCGCTGCTTGGCCTTCGCGCGCCAAAGCAAGGTAACTGATCGAGATCACCCGCTCGGCTTCATCAACTGCACGGTCGCGATCGGCGAAGGTGTAGAGCTGTTCGATGTAGCCCAGGGGATGCCGCGTCTGCTGTTCCACCCAGTCCCGCAGACCCGATTGCAGCGAACGGTGTCCAAGCTCGAACGGGCCAGAGGGCAACGCGTTGCCGTTCTCGACGGACATGATGCGGGGCTGGTCGGCCGTTACCGCGACCAGCACCGCAATCAACTCAGCCCCAATGGAATGTCGCCGGTCGGCATTTGCAGACTGCTTCAACTGATTACCGTATCACGCTCATGCGGTTGTCGACTTTGATGCCCTGGTGTAGCCCGCCTTGATTCCGACCGTGAACCGGCCCGATGTGGCAGTCAACTTTGAAACCCTGGGATGTCGAGTACCAAATGTCGATATCGGTTGTCGCGCGCCCGTGATTTGAACCGCAGAAACCAAGCCCGTCTTCTACAAGGCGAACGGTAGCTTTGCGCGTCTGCGGACCCGCCACGCGCCGCATGATGCTTATGTCCCGTTACTGCTTTCTTGCAACCACCAGGAAATTCTGCGCAAGCCGTGCCGGAACTCGCGCTTTTTTACTTATCCTTTCACAAGGCTCAACCAACATTTCGCAGAGCCGTGGTAATAGATTCCCGGGTCGCGGCAGATAACCGTAGCCGATTATTCGCTCGACAACGAAACCATTAGAAAGGAGCATCTGCCTAAATCTGGCGATGCCTAAGGTATTGTGGATTGTTCGTCCCGCGCATCGATTTAAGATGCGACATGCAACCCCCATTGGCGAGGTCGCATTCATGTGGATGTTTGAGACGAGTAATCCCCCTTCGTTCAAATGCGCATGAATGGCCGACATCGCATTGTGCCTGAGTGCATTTTCAGCGTTCAGGAAGAACCGGAAAGCTGTAACCACGTCGAACGTTTTGCCAAGCGGTTCGAGCGTCAGATCAGTTTGAACCAGCGTCACGTTCTCGAGGGTATGTGCGCAAGCAAGCATCGATTCAGATACGTCAACACCATAGACCTCCCCAAATAAGTGGGCGGCGACATTTGTGATGCGACCTGTACCGCATGCGAAGTCCAGGCAGCTATGGCTCGGCCCACCCAGGGGGGAGAGAATGCTTTCGACCAAAGGCATTTCGATGTGCGACCATAGAGCCGCATAGTAGCCGGAAGCAAAGGTTGCGCCGTACTGCGCACCGTAGCCAACACCCTGGTGGCTCGTGCGGTAATTACTGTAGGCTCCCTCTTCAGAAGGGCGGTAGCGCTTGCTAAACGACACGCATGCAAGCGGCCACCCGGTCATTGTGGTCCGTCCAATCGGGGCAAGAATGCTGAGAGGGCGGCGTGGCTATCCTTGCCTCCCCTCAGATCGCGTGGCTGCTTAGTGGACCTAAAGCAATCAAGGCTACACATTTCGACGTTCTCTCTTCCAGTGCGAAAGATAGCGTCCTGGAGACTGCGTTATTAGACATGCCAAAGTTTGGTGTTAATCTCCCTTTGCTGAGGCGGAGGTCCTTTGCCTGGCGATGATTGGTGTCGATTGCAAGTTCGTTTTGGAAGGTTTCAAACAAGCTGCATGTAGTCTCATGCAAGAGCGGGTCCTTCAGCCGTTCCGACAACAAGGTGTCAGCGGCACCCGCACTTCTCGCGAGTAAACTCGCACCACGTTCGGCGATCACGCTTCATCCGTTTGCATGAAGCGTATTTTACGAATTTGTAAGGAAGCAACCCGTGAGGTTGTCAGGATTGCTTGCGGCCACCTCAAGATCGGTGAAGACTTCGAAACATAGCGCAAGGGTGCGACGCTCACCTTTTTCCGCACCGGATTGTCGGTCAATTCCGTACCAGTTGTGGAAGACGCCAATCGCTCCGGCTATGGCTGGCAGTTCGCTACAGGTCGACGTTGATGGCTATTCGCACCCATCACCACAACTGAAGTACTGGCACGTTCTCCACACAAGCCTCGATGAAGTCGCCAGGAAGCACTGGTCCCACGCCCGCAAGCAACATCGCCGTGTCGGGGCCCATGCCTCGGGCGTCATCGTCCCAAGGATTTTTTTCAACAGTTGTCAGGTGAATGACCATCGCCGGCTTTGCGCGTTTTGGATCGCGCTGAAGCTGCGCGTCCAGGAGCGCCTGATGTTCCCCGCGTCCGCCTGCTCGATTCCACTATCGTATGGGTGTGTGCTAATTGATGATAGGCCAAACTATGGGTTTCGCACGCGCAACATGGAGGTGTGCATTGCACCGAACGCTCTCATTGAAATGAATGGCGACATCAACGGGACGGCCATGAGAGCTTCTGGCTGCGAGGGAGTGGAGAGGCAAGGATTGAGGTGTCTGGATGAAAGTTGTTGGTCTCTACCGATGTCCAGGGAATCCGCCGTTCGCCTGCGTCGTCGAGGGCCTCAAGGGCACCTACGTCACGGAACATGCCTACCGCGCTGCGGGTCACCAGCCAGATTTTGGCACCCTGCCTTGGGAGGATGAGTATAGGACCGCGAGAAAGAAGACGCCGGGAGAGTAGCTGCTCAGGATGTTCCGTCGCCGCTATGATCTCGTTCATTGGATTCATAGTACGGCAGGTAGGCGTTGGCGAACAGCCACTGCGTGACGATTGACTGCAGCAATTGCGGCCTCGAAAGCCGCATCTCGGCTGCAACCCCTTCCAGAGCTGCCTCGATGCCAGGCTCCACGTCCAGGCCAACGCTCACATTCCTGAGCATCAAGGCCGCACGGCGAAGCAGAGCCCTCAGATCAGCACCTGACATTTCAGCCGTCCGGTCAGAGGCGAGGTGGAGTTCTTCCGCGAAGTTCAACCGTCCCATCCCGGGACGATAGTGCAAAACGCTGGCGCTCGCCATTGGGCAGACCGACCGTATCCAAGGTATCCACAGTGTATTGCTTCTTTGCCGGCACGCTACATTTGCTTTCGCGGCGCCCGACGCTGAGCCAATCAATGCCGGGAATGACACGATGAAACGGGGATCCTCAGGTCCGCCGTCAGTGGCAGACCTGAAGGGTTCGGGCGTCCAGTTACTTGTTGCAGTTTCGTGAGGGCGAGGTGGTCGTACCGCTTGCGATACTGTTGTCGACGTCGTTGCCGGCAGCGTCTTTGCAGCGGTCGTTCATGCCGTTCGTCGAATTCGTCGCGTTGGGATCGGTGGCGATGGTGCCGCCGGTAGCCGCGCCCGAGCCGGTAGCGTTTACACCTGTGCCGCCATTGACGCGGGTACCTGAGGTGCTGCCGCTGACACCCGCTCCGGCGTTGCTGCCGCCGGACCCGCTGGTCCGCGCCGTGGCGGGTGCAGCCTTTATCTCGACTGATGTTCCGTCCGTTGCGCCTGTTCCTTCACTGGCGAACCCTGGCGCTGATGACCTTGGCGCGGCGTGAGGCTCACGAGGTGACGCCGGTTTCATACCTTAACTTTCCTTCAATCGATCTAATTTAGAAATCGCTAATGCGCTTCTCGATTCTGCTTTTCTGCTGGGCAGCATTCTTCGGCTGGGACTTTGCTACCAACGATGGCGAATCCACAATTGGCCTTGGCAAGCAGGTGGCCCACCTACTCTCCATGTCGGGGCTTATGTGAAGATGTGCCGTCGCCAGCGCAAACTTATGACACGATTAACGGATCGTTGACCGCGCTGTCCTATTCTGGGACAGCGCGGTCAAACCCCCAACCGGCCGCGCAGGCGGCTCCGGCAACACAGCCCCCGCCGCACTGTCGGAGCCGCCACCACATCCCTCAACAATACCATCAATGGTTGAATCAAGGGTTACCGCACTTCCACTTATTGTCTCGATAGTGCCAAATGACGCTGCGCAGCTCCGCGCTTGAGGGTCCGGCCGCAACGCTGTCCTGAACGGCCGGAGGGACGTCATCAACTTCGCCGCGCCGGCGTAGCGGCGGCCTTTGGGCAATGCAAAACGGCTAAAATTACCGCAGCAGACGGTCCATATGCTGACAGCCAGCAGATCAGGCACCATTACGCGCGGCGACGACAAAGATCTGTGAGGTGCGCGCCTTCATCAGGCAGCTGCGCCAGGAGGCGCCGCACCGTCGGTTGAGAGGGAGAGTGCAACCGGGTTGCCGTGACGGGTTGAGAGCTGGGAGAGAGGCTCCCGGCGCCCGTCGCGGAGCTCCGCCATGTCCAGAAAAAGCACATGCGCTCAAACCGCCCCGGAGCGGGCGAGTCTTTACGACGAAATCACCGGCAAGATCATCGCCGATCTTCAGGCAGGGTGCGTGCCCTGGGTCCAGCCCTGGGGGACCGCGGCCGCCAAGGCGCCGCTCGCCATGCCCAGGAATGCCGCCACCGGCCGTCACTATTCCGGGATCAATGTGCTGATCCTGTGGGGCGCCGTGATCGATCACGGGTTTTGCGCCCAGAGCTGGCTCACCTTTCGCCAGGCGGTCGCGCTCGGCGGCAATGTGCGCAAGGGCGAACACGGCACGACCGTGGTCTATGCCGACCAATTTGTGCCTGACGACGAGAAGCGGCGCGCGCGCGACACTGGCGACGAAGTCCAGGCGATCTCGTTCCTGAAGCGCTTCACCGTCTTCAACACCGCACAGTGCGAGAATCTGCCGGAAGGTGTCGCGAGCGTCGCTCCGCCTCCGCCACGCGCTCTCATTGAGCCGAAGGTCGAGGCGCTGATCCGCGCTACGGCAATCGACTTCCGCATCGGCGGCAACCGAGCCTTCTATGTTCCGGCGCTCGATTATGTGCAGGTTCCGCCGCCCCAGGCCTATTTCGAGACGATCAACTGGCATCGGACAGCGCTTCACGAACTTGGCCACGCCACCGGACATCGATCCCGTCTCGACCGCGACATGACCGGCAGTTTCGGCACGAAGAAGTATGCCTTCGAGGAACTGATCGCGGAGATGAACGCTGCGTTCTGCTGCGCCTCGCTGGGCATCGTGCCGACCGTTCGCCACGCGGACTACATCGGCTCCTGGCTCGACGTGCTGCGGCAGGACAACCGTGCCATTGTGCGCGCTGCGTCCCATGCCAGCAAGGCGGCCTCCTGGCTGCTTGGCTTCGTCCCGGCCCAAGACGTCGGCGGGGCCGAGCCTGTGATCGGGGGGAGGGCGGCATGATCATCCTCGCGCGCCCGATCTGCGCGAGCGCCTGCTCGCCAACTGCAGCAATCGCGGCGGCGACCATTTGCCCGTGGTCAAGGTCTTCAACCCAATTGGCGAAGGCGTCTGGCTCGCCACCGAGCTCATGCCGATGGCGACAGTCTCTACGGCATCGCCGATCGCGGCGATCCGGAGATTGGCAGCTTTTCGCCCATGGAGATAAGCCTGCCCGCCTGCCATCCAGCTGGGGCATCGAGCGCGACATCGTGGTCGGCATGCACAGTGCCGCTCTCCATCTGGGCCGAGGCCGCCCGTCGGGCTCGGGCAGCATCCGTGCGGCCGGGCTCATCTTTTCATCCGCCACACTGTCTCGGGCCGGCATCTGCCTTCTTGAAAACCGTGGAGCCGCCGAAGCGCACCTCGTGTCCGTGGCTCTGTTCCTGCCTGGATCGTCCGGTGCGCGGCGCCGCCCTCAGAGTGAGAGGGCGGCGCCTGCCTTGGTGACGGGTTTGGAGGTCGGGAGAGTCTCGGCCGCCCGTCGCGGAGAAATCTCGATGGCTACCGCCAAGCAGAAGATCACCCTCAACGCCTCGCGCGACATCCCCTTCCACAAGCTAGTGCTCAGCCAGTCCAACGTCCGGCGTATCAAGCGCGGGGAAACCATCGAGGACCTCGCCGCCTCGATCGAACGGCGCGGCCTGCTCCAGAGCCTCAACGTCCGGCCGACGCTGGATGACGAAGGCAACGAGACCGGCATGTTCGAGGTGCCCGCAGGCGGGCGCCGCTATCGCGCCCTGGAATTGCTGGTCAGGCACAAGCGCATGGCCAAGACAGAGCCGGTGCCCTGCGTCGTGACCGACGCCCACAGCACGGTGCCGATCGAGGAGGATTCTCTGGCTGAGAACTTCCAGCGCGAAGATCTCCATCCCCTCGACATGTTTCGCGCCTTCCAGACCCTGCACGGCCGGGGCGCGAGCCATGAGGAGATCGCCGCGCGCTTCTTCGTGTCGCCGACATTCGTGCAGCAGCGCCTGCGGCTCGCCAAGGCTTCGCCCAAGCTGCTCGAGATCTATGAGCAGGAGGGCATGACGCTCGAGCAACTGATGGCCTTTACCGTGACCGACGATCATGCGCGTCAGGAACAGGTCTGGGAGGCGCTTGAGAATTCGTGGTCGAAGGAACCGTATCAGATCCGGCGCATGCTGACCGAAACCACCGTTCGGGTCAGTGACCGCCGCGCCTTGTTCGTCGGTGTCGACACCTTCGTAGCCGCCGGCGGGAACGTGCTTCGCGATTTGTTCGAAGCCGATAATGGTGGCTGGATGCAGGACCCCGCGCTGCTCGACCGCCTGGTGGGAGAGAAACTCAAGTCAGTCGCCGACGAGATCGCTGGCGAGGGTTGGAAGTGGATCGTCGTCGACGTCGATCTGCCCTATGGCCACAATCACGGCCTGCGAGCACTCGCCGGCATCCCTGCCGACCTGACCGAGGAGGAACGGGCAGAACGCGAAGCCCTGCGCGCGGAATACGATCGGCTGGAGGCCGAATATGGCGAGGTCGACGATCTCCCCGACGACGCCGACCGACGCCTTGGCGAGATCGAGTCCGCGCTCGAGGCCTTCGAGAGCCGGCCAATGATCTACGATCCGGCCGAAATCGGCCGCGCCGGGGTTTTCATCAGCATCGACCGCGATGGGAATCTCGTCGTCGATCGTGGTTATGTACGTCCCGACGACGAGGCACCGGAGACGGCCGACGGCGATGGCGCCGGGGATCCGACGGAGAGTGTCGATGGCAGGGGCAATCCCTCGGTTCATCGCACTACCATCAACGTCGGCGCCCAGGCATCCGAGCCCGAGGAGGATGAAGGCGAGGCCATCAAGCCGCTGCCAGAGCGCCTGGTCATCGAGCTGACCGCGCATCGCACGCTCGCGCTGCGCAACGCCGTGGGCGCGAGCCCGCATGTGGCAATCACGGCGCTGCTGCATCGGCTTGTTGTCGACACTTTCGGTCAGCGTTCCTCGAACGGCTGTGTCGAGGCCTCGATCCGGCACTCCTATCTGCCGGTTCAGGATGCCGGCCTCAAAGACAGCCCGGCGGCCAAGGCGCTCGACGAGCGCCATCACGCATGGAAGGGCGACATCCCGCTCGACGATGACGAGGCTCTCTGGGCTTGGCTCGACGGTATCGATGACGCGAGCCGGCAGGCGCTGCTGGCGCATTGCGTCAGCTATGGGATCAACGCCCTCTACGAACGCCCAAACCCTTATGGCGGTGGTGGCGTTTCCCAGCACGGGCTCGACCAGCGTCTGCGCGAGGCCGACCGGCTCTCCGCCGCCACCGGGCTCGACATGGTGGATGCGGGCTGGCGCCCGACGGTCGACAACTATCTCGGCCGCGTCACCAAGTCCCGCATCCTCCAAGCGGTGCGCGAGGGCGCCGGCGAGCAGGCAGCCCAGCTCATCGACCACATGAAAAAGGGGGACATGGCCAGGGAGGCCGAGCGCCTGCTGGCCGACAGCGGCTGGCTGCCCGAGCCGCTTCGCCTGATCGGTGATTTCTGGGGCACCGAGGCGCAGGCCGAGGAGGTTGAGGCGCTGCCTGAATTCCTCTCCGGCGACGGGGGCGATAGCTCGGATGTTTCAGCGGACGCCGCGCAGGCGATCGCCGCCGAATAGTATCCAACCCCGGGCGGCTCCGGTCGCCCCCGACCCCTGCACCTCATGGCCCGGCGGCGCGCCGGGCCAATTTCGGTTTCAGGCGGCGGTCCTTAACGCACCGCCGCGCGCCCGTCCGACCTGCTTCGCGCCAGCCTCGATCACGCTCAGGTAACTGTTCCTCCGACAGCGTCATCCTCGTCACCGTCATGCGCTCCCGCTCGGTTAACAGCGGGCTCGGTCCCGAGATCGTCGAGCGACCCGGTATCGGCATAGTCCGCGTTGTGGGGCAGATCGGCGACGATAACGAGTTGCCGCACCTCGCCGAGAGCCGGGAGGCGGCGGAACTCTGGTTGGCCAAAACCGGATACCGCAATGTGCGCCTTGAAGAGGTCACCGCGGACGAAGTCGGCGCCGACGTCGCCAAAGGGCGAGTGGCGGGGCGAGCCGCCTAGCGCCCCACCCAGCATCAATCTTCAGACACCACGGCCCGGGCTCTCAAAAGAGCGCCGGGCGGCGTTTTAATCAGGAGCAGCACGATGCCCGCATTCAACATAGAGACAAGCTACCGCCTGCCGGTCTTCCGGCACCGCAGCTATCTGGCCGATACGCCCGAAGCGGCCTATCGGCTGGCCATCGGGGACGATGACTGGTCCGCTGAACGGCTCGGCTACGAGCCTGCTGGCGAGACCCATATCACCGGCATCTGGCAAGGCGCAGATGCTGCCTGCCGTGGTGCCGCCATCCCGGTGCCGGGCCATTTCAAGGAGACGGTGCAGCGCCAGGCAGCCCACTTCGAACGTCTGCCCGGCCTGCCCAAGATCATGGTTGGCGACGCCCAGGCAGGCAGGGTAACCGCGGCGGAATGGATGGGCAAGGCCGCGTGGCCCATCTCGGTAGGCGAAGCGATTCTGGCCAACGCTCCCCATGAACCGACAGAGACGGGAGGCCCGACATGAGCATCCCAGACCACGCCCGCAGCAATTTCCAGACGCTGCTTCGAGCCGCCAGCGACGGCAACCTCGCATTAATGGAATGCGCGGATGCCAAAACCGGCCAGCCGCGCTACGTGATCTGCGCTGTCGGACGCGATGGCGGCGACTACATGTTCACACCGTTTGGCCATTTGGCCGATGGCAATCCATACGACGCTTATCTGCCGCCCGATCCGAACGACCCTGCCGGCTTCGTGCCGGAAGACGGACCCGGCCGCCGGGCATGATCGCGATCACCTGACATCAACAGGCGCTCCGCCCGCGGCGGAGCGCCTGTTTCCTGTCGGCCTTGACGTGGCCTTTGTGAGGAAGAGGCGGCCGGAACGGTTTTGAGCCGATGCGGTCCAGAGAGAGAGCACCGTGCGGCTCGGTCCCTGTCCCGCTCTCCCAAGGATTGCACCATGAACATGATCTCGTCCGCCACGTCCGCCGCGTCGCTCCCGCTCACCTGCGAGACCGATACCGCCGCCGCTGTCGTAGCCGCCGGCTACCTCATACTATCCGACCTCGAACGCGGCGAACGTGTTGACGCGGCCAAGCTGCGCGCGGCGATGGAGACGGCCTTCGGCGCTTCCGACGCCACCGGCGCCTGGGTTTGGAAGGCCGCTTATGACGCCTGCGAGACCGCGACCGTTCTGTTCCTGCGCAAATACGGAAAGGCGCTGTTTCGCAAAGCCGCATCTCCGGCTGCGCGGTTTGCCGCTTTGTCGAGGATCGCCGGCCTCCTGCCGACCCATACGCGCCGTTCAGAAGAGACGCAGGCCTTCCAGCAGTTCTCGACCCCCGTCGCCCTTGGGCTGGCTGCGGCGACGGCAGCCGCCATCACCCCGGCTGACCGTGTGCTGGAGCCTTCGGCCGGCACCGGGCTGCTGGCGATCCTTGCCGAGACCGCAGGGGGCACGCTCATCCTCAACGAACTGGCCGGTCTACGTGCCAGCCTTCTTTGTTCGCTCTTCCCCGCCGTTCCCGTCACCCGTTTCGACGCCGCCCAGATCGACGACCATCTCGATCCGGCCGTGGTGCCCAGCGTCGTGGTGATGAACCCGCCATTCTCGGTCATGGCCGATGTCGAACGGCACATGGCCGATGCCGCATTGCGCCATGTCGCCTCGGCGCTGGCGCGTCTCGCTCCCGGGGGACGGCTGGTGGCCATCACCGGGGCCAGCTTTGCACCCGACAATCCAGTCTGGGCTTTGGCCTTCGCGCGCTTGCAAGAGCGCGGCCGGGTGGTGTTCTCGGCCGCGATCGATGGATCGGTCTATGCAAAGCACGGCACGACGATCGATACACGACTGACCGTCATCGACAAGATCCCGGCGCAGAACCCGGGTGCCTTCCCGGCAGCACCGGGCGTCGCGCCTGATGCCGCCACGCTCATGGACTGGATTTGTGAGCACGTGCCCGCGCGCATGCCGGTGACGCTGTCGACCGCAACGACCCGAGTGTCGGCCTCGACCGCACCGCGAACCATTCGCGGTCACGCAACCCGCTCCGCCAGGACCGCGATATCGAGACCACTCGCCTGTCCCGAAGGCGTCGATCTTACCTATGAGACCGTCGATCGGCACGTGGCCGAAAGTGGCGCCATCAGTGATGCGATCTATGAGGAATACGAGCTCCAGGCGATCCGTATTCCCGGCGCACAGGCACATCCGACCCAACTCGTGCAGTCGGCGGCGATGGCAAGCGTTTCGCCGCCCAAGCCCAGCTATCGGCCGCGCCTGCCGCGCAACATCCTCGATCTGCTCTCCGACGCGCAGCTCGAGACCATCATTTATGCCGGCGAGGCGCATGGCGAATATCTCGCCGGGGCCTGGGCAGTCGACGAGACTTTCGATGTCGTCACCGCTGCCCGCGACGATGCGGCCAACGCCATCCGTTTTCGGCAGGGCTTCATGGTGGGCGATGGCACCGGCGTCGGCAAGGGAAGGCAATCCGCCGCCATCATCCTCGACAACTGGATGCGAGGCCGCCGCAAGGCAGTATGGATTTCGAAATCCGACAAGCTGATCGAGGATGCCCAGCGCGATTGGTCGGCCCTCGGCATGGAGCGCCTGCTGATCACTCCGCTGTCCCGCTTCCCGCAAGGCAAGCCGGTCACGTTGCATGAAGGCATCCTGTTCACCACCTATGCCACGCTGCGCTCCGATGAGCGCGGCGAGAAGGTTTCGCGGGTCAGGCAGATCGTCGAATGGTTGGGTTCCGATTTCGATGGAGCCATCATTTTCGACGAAGCGCACGCGATGCAGAACGCCGCTGGCGCCAAGGGTGAACGTGGCAATGTAGCGGCCTCTCAGCAGGGTCGTGCCGGGCTGCGGCTCCAGCACGCGCTGCCCAATGCGCGCATCACCTATGTCTCGGCGACCGGCGCCACCACCGTTCACAATCTTGCCTATGCCCAGCGGCTCGGCCTGTGGGGCGGCGAGCACTTTCCGTTCTCTTCCCGCGCCGAATTCGTCGAGGCCATCGAAGCCGGCGGCGTGGCGGCCATGGAAGTGCTGGCCCGCGACCTGCGTGCGCTTGGCCTCTACACGGCACGCTCGCTCTCCTTCAGCGGCGTCGAATACGAGCTGCTCGAGCACGAACTCACGCCCGAACAGGTGCGCATCTACGACGCCTATGCCGGCGGCTTTGCCGTCATTCATAACAATCTCGATGCGGCCATGCTTGCGGCAAACATCACCGGCAACACCGGCACGCTTAACGCCCAGGCCAAATCGGCGGCTCGCAGCGCCTTCGAGTCCGCCAAGCAGCGCTTCTTCGGACATCTTCTGACGTCGATGAAGACACCGACCCTGACCCGGTCGATCACCCGCGACCTCGACGACGGCCATGCCGCGGTCGTTCAGATTGTCTCGACCGGTGAGGCGCTGATGGAACGGCGCCTAGCCGAACTGCCCAGTGAGGAATGGAACGACGTTCGCGTCGACATCACCCCCAGGGAATACGTCCTTGACTACCTTGCCCATTCCTTCCCGGTGCAGCTCTACGAGCCGTTTACCGACAGCGAAGGCAATCTGTCGTCACGCCCGGTCTATCGCGATGGCCAGCCGGTCGAGAGCCGCGAGGCGGTGGCCAGGCGCGACGAACTGATCGCCCAACTGGCCAGCCTGCCGCCGGTGCCTGGCGCACTCGATCAGATCGTCCAACATTTCGGTGTGGATGTGGTGGCCGAGGTCACCGGCCGTTGCCGTCGCGTCGTGCGCAAGGGAGAGCGGCTGGCCGTCGAGAACCGCGCCGCCTCGGCAAATCTTTCCGAGGCGGCTGCCTTCATGGACGACCAGAAGCGCATCCTGGTCTTCAGTGATGCGGGAGGGACGGGGAGGTCGTATCACGCTGAACTCTCGGCCCGGAACACGCGGCCGCGCGTCCACTATCTGCTCGAGGCCGGTTGGAAAGCAGACACCGCTATCCAGGGACTGGGGCGGACGCACCGGACCAATCAGGCCCAGCCGCCGCTGTTTCGGCCGATCTCCACCAATGTGAAGGCTGAGAAGCGCTTCCTGTCGACGATCGCCCGGCGTCTCGACACGCTGGGCGCCATCACGCGTGGCCAGCGCCAGACCGGTGGTCAGGGGCTGTTCCGGCCCGAGGACAATCTGGAGAGCCACTACGCCCGCGACGCGCTGCGCCAGCTCTATCTGCTGATCGCGCGTGGTAAGGTCGAGGGCTGCTCGCTCGAACGCTTCGAGGCCGCCACCGGCTTGAAGCTCATGGATGCGAACGGTATCAAGGATGACTTGCCGCCGATCACCACCTTCCTCAATCGCCTGCTGGCGCTCACCATCGGGCTGCAGGGCGTGCTGTTCGGTGCATTCGAGCAATTGCTTGCGGCCAGAATCGAGGGCTCCATCGCTTCGGGCGCGTACGACGCCGGGCTGGAGACGCTGCGGGCTGAAAGCTTTCTCGTCACCGACCGGCAGGTCATCTACACGCATCCGCGCACCGGTGCCGAAACGCGGCTGCTGACCATAACAGAGCGCAGGCGAAACCGTCCGGTCGCGCTCGACGTCGCATTCGATCACCTCGCCGACCCTCGTGCGAAACTGTTGATCAACGAGCAGTCGCGCCGCGCCGCCGTGCAGGTTCCGACGACCAGCATCATGCTCGACGATGGTGAGATCGAGCGGCGGGTGCGGCTGGTTCGGCCGATGGACGCCCAGACCATGCCCCTCAAGATAATGGGGGAGACGCGTTGGGTCGAGGCTGACCGCGATGCCTTCGCCGCGACGTGGACGACCGAACTTTGCGAGGTGCCGGATATTTCCGACTCCGTCCTGCATATGGTGACCGGCCTGTTGCTGCCGATCTGGAAGCGGCTCCCCAACGAGTCGGCCCGGGTCTATCGCCTCCAGACCGATGCGGGCGAGCGCATCATCGGCCGCAAGGTCTCGCCGGCCTGGGCGGCCAACGCCACCACCACGCGTACCGCGTCGCTCTCGCCGCAGCAGGCTTTTGCCGCGCTGATGGACGGCGGCACTGTTCTCGTTCTCGCGGAAGGCCTCCAGCTTCGACGCAGCCGCGTCATGGGGGCATGGCGCCTCGAACTGTCCGGCTTCACCGACACCATGCGCCAGCAGCTGTCGGCCTATGGGCTGTTTCACGAAATCATCTCGTGGAAACTCAGGATGTTCGTGCCGACCGCCGCCGCTGGCCCGGCGGTGCTCGAACGCGTGCTTGGCCGCTATCCGATCGAGCGCATCAGCCAGCGTGAGGCTCCATGATGACCCGCCACGACGCTGCCGATCTTGCAAACAGTCTCGGCTGCCATGCCGAGGCGGTATGCCGGCACTACCTGTCGAATGGCCGCCGCTCCGGTAGATACTGGCTTGTCGGGGACGTCCGCAACACGCAGGGTCGTTCCATGTTCGTTCGCCTCACGTCCTCGTCGAAGGGACCGGCGGGGAAATGGACCGATGCGGCGACCGGCGAGCATGGCGACCTGCTCGACGTGATCCGCGAGTCCCTCGGGCTGATCGACTTCAAGGACATCGCCCAGGAAGCGCGCGCCTTTCTCGCCATGCCCAGGCCAGAGCAAGCACCGGGACGGCCGATGACGAGACCAGATCCGGTCCCTATCGGATCGTCGCAAGCCGCTCGGCGACTCTTCGCCATGTCCAGGCCGATCATCGGCACGCCTGTCGAAAGGTATTTGCGCCGGCGCGCCATCACGACTTTGGTTGGAGCCGGATCATTGCGCTTTCACCCGCGCTGTTACTATCGGCCTGAGGACAACGGGGGGACCGAAACCTGGCCGGCAATGATCGCCGCGGTCACCGATCTCGATGGGCGGCTGACCGGCGCGCACCGCACCTGGCTGGCCCGGCGCGGCGTGGGCAAGGCGCCCGTCGAAACGCCGCGCCGCGCCATGGGATACCTTCTTGGGAACGCCGTGCGCTTTGATAGGCCCGGGAGCGTCATGGCGGCAGGCGAAGGCATCGAAACGACGCTGTCGCTCAGATGCGCTTTGCCAGAGATGTCGATGGCAGCCGCGCTTTCCGCCGCCCATCTCGCCGCCATCCTCTTTCCGCCGGGATTACGCCGGCTCTACATCATCCGTGACAAGGACCCAGCCGGTGACGGTGCGCGAGACAACTTGATGGAGCGCGCGAGGGAGGCCGGGATCGAAGCCATCGTTCTCTCGCCGGTAGGGAAGGACTTCAACGAAGATCTTCACGATCGAGGCCTCGCCGCTCTTCGCGCGACAATCGCGGGCCAGCTCGTCCAACGGGATCGCAGTCGCTTCCTCGATCGGGCGGCCTGACCTGGAAACGAAAAGCGGCGCGGCACGGTCAAGGGCGTCACCGCCGCCGATGAGCCACCGCCGGAAAGAGCCGCAGCCCCGGCCTTCGAGAGGGCGATCGGCCCACAAGCGGGCCGGCCTGGCAATGGCGGAGGCCGACTATTTTCCGGCGGCGGGCGAGTCTTGGCGAGAGATAGCGACCAAGCGCGACGCCTTTCCATCGCGAGGCAAAATAGCCGGCCGCCGCCATCCTCTGCTTGCGCTCCGGCCCTCCGCTTCGCTCCTGGTGCCGTGCCGTCCCACGTGTGGGCTTTCGTCGCCATGAAGGCCGCGAGGGGTCGCGGTCCAGCCGACGGGAGAACCCCCATGAGCGAGCACGACGATACCGCACCGCACCGCGCCGCATCGCCAACCGATCACGTCCTCACCGAACTCCAGCTCTATGGCTGGCGCCCCTTCGCCGAAGAGCCCGACCCGCGCCCGCTTCCCGAAGGCGACCATGTGGCGGGTGCCGTGGCGGATATCTTCGACGCCCTTGTTGTCACCTTCGAGGACACACGCCTCGAGCCTGACCTCGACGACCTGCTCTGGTCGGTCACCAATGTCTTCCATCGCGCGCTGCTCAGGATCGAGCGGCAACTGGACGACAACGAGCAGGCCCAACGCCGTCTGCAGCGGGAACAGGACGGCACCGAGATCAAGGCGGTCGAATTGGAAAGCCTGATCGCCCAGGGCCAGACCCTTATCGAGCGGCGCGATGCCTTCGAACTGATGCGAGACCAGGCCGCCGAACATTACGAGCAGCACACCGGCTCAGGCTGGCGCCCCCGCAACGGATCGATGGTCAACCATCGGCATATGACCTCGGCAATGATCGACAGCCGCGACTTCCTTGCCGCCAAGAGGCGTGCAGACAACGAAGTATTGCTGCCGGCAGGTCCGAAAGTCGCGTTCACCGGCGGGCTCGACTTCAACGACCACACATTGATTTGGGCCAAGCTCGATCAGGTCCATGCCAAGCACCCGGACATGGTGCTGATCCACGGTAAGTCACCTAAGGGCGCAGAGAAGATTGCCTCGCTTTGGGCTACAAATCGAAACGTGCCGCAGATCGGCTTCGCCCCTGACTGGACCAAATACGCGAAGGCGGCACCGTTCAGGCGCAACGACCAGATGCTCGATGTCATGCCGATCGGTGTCATACATTTCCCTGGCACCGGCATTCAGGACAATCTTGCCGACAAGGCGGACAGGCTTGGTATCCCGGTATGGAGGTATGGCAAAGGGGGCACATAGTGCCAGCGCCATCTCCAGCGATGCGAACGGCAATTATCGGCGTCGCTTCAAATTACTGTCCAAATCAGAACCCAACGGAAATTCGGTCAACATGACCGAAACGATGTTTTGGTTTGCTCAAACCTTGCCGCCGACGATGGCGACGGGTGAAGTGCGATGGCAACAAGATGCGCCTGTTGGGGCAAGGCGTCCCCTAATGCAAGAAGGAGCTTGCGCAACTTGTAAAGAACGGGCTGCGGCAACTTTTGAAGGAACTGCGTTGCCCGGAATGACGGTCGCTTCAAGACTGTGATGATCACCGCGCCGGTCCGCAAGCTGGTCGTGGCTTGTGGAAGTATGTCAGCGGTGGCGTGGTGGTTCAGGGAGCTCTCGTCAGGCCATGACGACTTTGGTGAATCGCAGTTCGGCCCGGGCCTGATCAGCCCGGCCGGAACCAGGCTGACGAGCGCGTTGCGGCGTGGGGTATACGCCGTCATCGAGACTGGTCCCGTCCTCCTGAGTCCTTGCCGTCGAAGGCGGGATTATGGTGTGGCCACACGAGTGGCGACCGGATGTGAGGCTAATCCGCGTATCAGCGCGGATCAGGAAACAAGCTCTGACGTCAAGTTCATGAAGCGGAAGGATCGCGCCGCTTGTGCCGAATGCATGGCAGAAGGACCGACAACCAGCGTCGTTCTCGTGAGACCGATGCTGAACCTCCCTATACGGCCTCTCTTCTGGCTGGTCTGGCGCCGTCCCGGCCTTGGCCTGCAACGGCTTCACCGACCTTCTTCCCCTGCGGCTTTGCCGCATTCCTCGCGGGGCAACAAGCTCGGCTACCGCCGTCCTCCGCTGACGCTTCGGCCCGTAGGATGCAGTCGGCCAAACCGTCGCCTCATGACCGCTATCGAGGCCGCATAGGGCGGTTTCGAGCAAACCAGTCAGGAGAACGACAATGGCTACCATCGGAAACTTCCAGCAGTCCGGCGATAACGAGTTCAACGGCGAGATCGTCACCCTCTCCCTCCAGGCCAAGAAGGTCCGTATCGTTCCCGATACGCGCTCCAGCGGCGAAAACGCTCCCAGCCACCGGGTCTTCGTCGGCCGGATCGAAATCGGCGCCGCCTGGTCCAAGCAGTCCAATGAGGGCCGCAAGTACCTGGGTCTCAAGCTCGACGACCCCAGCTTCACCGCTCCGATCTACGCCAACCTGTTCGCCGATGAAGACGGCGAGGGCCTGTCGCTGATCTGGTCGCGCCCAAACGGGCGGCGCAGCGACTGAGGTCCCCGCAGGGCTCCGGCCTCCAGGCCGGGGCCCGTCGGTCACGAAATCAGTCCACGGCGAGGCGGAGGGACGTGGCTTTGGCCGTCAAGAAACTGGCTTCGCGCCCATGAGGCACCCCTGTGGGTCCGAACGGTACGTGATCATCTGTAGTCCCCCGTTGAATGGGACCAGCGCTGCGTTCCTGCATTGGACGCGGAAGGCATGGAGCATCTCACGGACCCTTGCCCGCATATCCGCGTTTGGCCTTTCGCTCAGCTAGCCGCGACAGCGCCGCATCTGCTTCATTGCCATCTTCGAAAAAATCGATCTTCTGACGGCCTCGCGTGCCAATCCGTCCCCACTGCCGTACGACGGACACTTCGCCGAAAAGCGTGGGCTGCAACGACAGGACATAGTACCGGGCCATATTGCGAGCGGCATCGGTTCGGCGCAGGAATACGGGATGCATAGTGTTCATGCACCGGATTTTCTTTCGTCGCCCGCGGTCCGTCCAACGCATTTTTTGAATCAACTGGTGGGCACCGATTCAAGATGTTGATGGTTGTCGAGCCTGCGCGGGTGAGGCCAACAGCACTGTGGCCGGTATGGCGTACAAACGGGATAAGCCGCCGCGATCGGTGGTTTTTATGGTGACCGCATCACCGCTTGCGCGGATCGTCGCCGGGTTCTTCGCCGGCGAGCCCCTCGACGAGGTTCAATAGGCTCGATGCGGTCGACGCCGGCATGTCAAGCACCCGCAATATCAGTTTCAGCTTGTCGTCAGCCTCTTCCCGATTCTCACCGAAAAAATGCGGGGCCGCCGAGTGGATCATCTCGATCGGTGAACAGTCCAGAATCTCGCATATATGGATCAGTCGCGTCGCGTGCAGCTTTGAAAACGCGCGCTCATAGCGCGCGAAGATTGTCTCATGCAGGCCGACCATTGTGCCCATCTGCGCCCGATTGAGGCGCCTGGCATCGCGGCGCTCGCGTATGAACCGGCTGAAAGCCCACTCCATGTCGCCGAAGCTACGGATGCCTTCGAAACCCGGTTTCCTGTAGACCGGCTTGTCGCATTCAGGGTCTGCCGTTTCGACGAGACCATGCTCACCAATATATCTTTGGACGTCCTTGATTGCCATGCGACAGCTTTCGCCTGCTCCCGTCTGCGCCGCTGAAGCACGTCAATAAGACGCGATTCTTCGCCTCCAAATGCCCGATCTGGGGAAAAAAAGGGCTAACCTGGCCCTAAGCCTAACAGGTGAGGGGCCCGCAATCAAATTGCCTTTATCCAAGGTCGATCGAGAGACGGGCGGTTGCCGCATTCAGAGGCCAAGGTCATCCAGATACTTTAAGATCGCCTGCTCCATGATTGCCTGCATCGATGTCTCGGCATTAAATGACGCCAATTTCAACCGACGTTTTGTTGGTCGGTCGAGGTTGACGTTCACAAAGCAAGTTTCCCCCTTTACCCGCTCTCGCTTCATGCGCCGCAGGGCCTTCCTGGCCTCCTGTCGTGGGTCCCGTGGACCGTGCAATGGGCTGTCGAGCCCACGGTGTGCCTCGAGGTTGTTGAACCGGCGATGGTCGTCACCAGCCGGGGCTTGCCTGCGCGCAGCAAGCGCGAACTCGTCCAGAGAGAGGCTTTCCCGGCGGCTCATGAAGCATGCTCTTCTTCTGCGTGGCTCAACAGAGCATCGATCTCGCTGACGATTTCTTGCGTCTCGCGGCGCGCTTTAACAACAGCGGGGGATAGCGTCTGCATCTGGAGAGTGCCGGTGCCGTTCTGGATGTCCTTATACACATTGCGTTCCATGACTTCAGTTCTGAACAAATAGGTCCCGACCTTGTCCTCGATGATCGGGCGGATCTTGCGGTAAAGTTCAGTCTGTCGGACCGTCAACGAGATGCGGGTTCGCAGGACACCGTGGCGACAGGTACCGGCGCCCGCCTCATTGATCCTGATGATCGACTGGAAGCAGTCGATCGCGCCGAGGACCTCGCGCTTTGACGGCTGGATCGGAGATATCACCAGATCCGACCAGCCGATCACCGGATCGATTGTGGAAATATCCTCCCCTGGCGTGTCGATGAGGAGGTAGTCAAAACGTTGCGCATGGCGCTGGATGAACGCATCCAGCGACTTGGCCGTCTTGTGGCCGAAGACGCTGATGCCGTCTGGCTGGGCATCCTTGTCATGGCAGTCGCTCCACCACTTCGTCAGATTGCTTCGCCCATCCATATCGAGCATGGCGACCGCTGCGCCACGCAGTGCATATTCGCCAGCGATGTTCATCAACGCGGTGGTCTTGCCGGCGCCGCCTTTGCCGTTGATGGCAGAGATTACGATCGTCATGAGCGGGCTCTCCATGAATGTGTGTTTCTAATCACGCACCAATCCAGCTCTGTTGGAACATGGATTTGTGTCTGCATGGACTTGAATGATTGTATAAAAATGGAGTCAATCTGACAACGATAATTTGCGTGTATAGGCATGTTTGCCGATTTTTGATGTTTATTTGGTTGGCAGGATACGGAAAAATGTGGTACATTTTCCTGACGATCGAGGGACGGGCCCTCGATCCGCCGCCTGCGGCGGTTATGGGAGCCGGTAGGGCACTATGATTGGAGAAAATCGGCAGGTCCGATGCTTGGCTTCAAAGAAGGACAAGGTGGTGCGAACTCGCCTATCCGTCGACGATTACGCAGCCGTCGATGCGGCAGCAAAGCTTGCCGGGATGACTGTTTCCGCGTTCGTGCGGTCGTTGGCGCTGGAGGGCGCCGGCGTACTGCCTTTCATGAATGAGGCGGACCGCGCCATCATGGAACTTCTGGGACAAGACATGCTAGCCATTGGCAACGCACTCAACCAAGCGGTTCGTGCACTGAACACCGGGCGCCTGGAAACCCCTTCAGATCTTGTCGCGGCTGCCGCCGACGCTCGCGCCGTTGTCACTACCGTCGCGGCCGAACTCGCGGGGATGACGAAACGCGCAGGTGTCGCCAGACGCGCCCGAGGACGCTGATGGAGTTCTTTCTTGGCGCCTTCGAAAAGGAATGGGAACGGCGCCGCGCCGCGCTGCTTCATGAACTGCAGCCAGGACAGGCTGAGGAGATAGGTTGGGATTGGCGGAGGAGGGGAGGGATGGGGAGCCCGCCTCAAGGCAACCCAGATAGTGTAGGCAGGGGGAAAGACGATCGCGGATTGGGCCAGGTTTCGCTTCGGCCGGAAGGCGGCGAATTTGGTCGCGCGATGCGGTCACGGTTTGCAGGGTTGGCGCGCGGAAGCCAGGCCGCGGTCGTGAAGCTAGCCTCCTACGGTGGCGGCCTGCGCGTGGCCGCGATGATAAGCTATGCGTCGCGAAGTGGAAAACTGGCAGTCGAGAACGAGAAGGGCGAACTTGTTCCGGGGAAAACGGCGCTCTTGGAAATACGCTCTGAATGGGAACACCTTTTCAACAATCGGACGGCGAGCCGGGACATTGGCATTTTTCACATCGCGCTGAAGGGTTTGGCGAAAGCCAACGGAGACCGCGACGAGATCATCCACGCAGTGCTGCAGGCGGGCTTCGGAGAACGTCGTTTCGCGTATGCGGTCGAGGGCCAGGGTGAAGAACTTGATGTGCGCGGAGTGCTGGTGCTTCGCGACCGGCAGGGTGAGCGCATGACCGGTGATCGCAAGGCCACAGCCATTGTCCAGCAGAGGTTCAACGAAACGGATATCAGCAACCACGTGGCGGCGTCGTTCCGATTCCATGGCCATGGCAATGGGGTGCAGTTTGCGACCGCTCGCATCCGCGAGTTGGTCGAACGCTTCGCCGGCAATGCCCGCGACGATCAGGGACGTCGGATCGGTACTGTCGCGCAGGCCGGCGATCTTGCGCAGAAGGAATGGCGCAAAGAACTGCACAGCCGCAAGGGCAGGGACGTCATGCACCTAGTCATCTCGGCGCGCGCCGGCACGGATGAGACCACGTTCCGCAGCGCCGTGCGGGACTTCCTCGGAGACCAGTTTGATGGGCACCGCTACGTCTTTGCCATGCACGGTCCCGCCGATGACCCGAAGGCGCTTGGGGAAGGTGGCAAGCGCCCGCATGTCCATGCCCACGCCATTGTTACCATGCGCTCGGACACGGGAGCGCGCATCGAGACAAGTCCCCGGGTGTTTCGAGAATGGCGTGCATCAATGGCAATGAAGGCGCGGGAGCGCGGCATCGAGATGGAGCTTACGGATCGCCGCGATGTTGCAAGCGCCCCGCCCTATTCGCGTAGCCAGGTCAGGCCCATCAGCTATGCCGGCAGAACTAGGCACGAGGGCACAAGCCGGGCTGCGCAGCGGCGCTATGACGCCAAACGCCTGAACCAGCGCAATGTCGCGAACTCGGACCGAAGCGCCCTGTACATTGCGGAGGTGATCCGGATTTGGCGGACATTCGCGCGAACCAGCCAGGATCGCGGGATCGCCGGGTTTGCCGAGGGTCGACTCCAGCGGATTCAGGATGCCGTCACGAACAGTCAATATGACATTGATTGGCGTGATATTGGTGATAAAATCGTAAAAACGAAGGTCGACTGGATCGTGTTTCGAGACTTGATCGGAGGCGAGGAACCCCCCATGCTTGAGATGACACGTCGGCAGTTTGAGGCCTATGAGCAGCGCGTCGAGGCCGCACTGGATCGCATGGCGGCCTCGATCGAGCCGGAGGTGCGCAAGGACTTCGTCGATATTGTCGCAGCAGCTCGCGAAGTGATAGACATCCGACGGGAACATCTCGAGATTGCGGAGCGAGCAATCGGTGAAGGTGTCTACGACAGGGAAGGTTCTGCCGAGGAACCGAGAGCGCCCACGCCCCGTCATTTGCAAGCGCGTGAGCCGTTTGGACGGTCCGACAGGCAAGGTCGCGACCACGATCGAGACAAGGCCGCCGCGCAAGCGGCCAGGGTGGAGGCACGACCGTCAGCGAAGGTCAGCGGTGGGGCGGGCGGTAAGCCGGCCAACGATGCCTCGATCGCAGCCGGGAGCACAGACCGGGGTGGCGAATTCAACAGCGACCATCTCGCGAAGAGCGACGGCGAACGGGCTTACGAAGGCCTGGCCCGAAATGAAAGCCTAGCCGCCTTTACGAGGAAGAATGCACCAGATCGCCCAGCGCTGGTCCAGTCGGCCGAGGAGCGTTCGCCTCGGCCCGATCCGTCGGCAAAGCGTGATGCGCGCTTGCGGGAACTGGAAAAGCAAATCCAGCAAAAGAGTGCGCGCGAGGACGATCGCGAGCGCTAGCCAATACGATCATTAAATGGCTGTCCGCAGATGCCTGATGGGCCTGCCGGGTGATATGGCTTCCGCAGCGGTTGCGATCGCTCGAGCGTCGATTCCATAGTGCCGGTAAAGATCGCCGATCGTGCCGGTTTGGCCGAAGTGCTCGACGCCCAGAGATCGCGTCCGGTGACCTTGGATGGAGCCGAGCCAGGCCAGCGTGGCCGGGTGGCCGTCGATAACCGTAACAAGGGCGCAGTTCGACGGAACGCCTGCCAGCAGTCGTTCGACATGGCTTCGCGCGTGAACCACGCCGCGCTCGCGTGCCTGATGTGCCGCGGTCCAGCCTGCGTTCAGGCGGTCCGCCGAGGTTATCGCCAGCAGGCCGACGTCGCGGCGATCTTCCCCGATCAATCCAACCGCCTGCACCGCTTCGGGCGCGACTGCTCCGGTATAGGCGACGACAATCTGCGCGTTGGGCCCTGGCTTGCGCATCCAATAGCCTCCATTGAGAATGTCTTCCGCCAACGCCTGATCGATGACGCGTTTTGGCTGTTCGATCGGGCGTGTCGACAGCCGGAGATAGACTGAGCCACCGAGCGTATCTCGTAACCATGTCGCAGCGTCGGGTTGACCTTCCCCGTCACGCTGCAGGTAGTCGAACGCAAACCGCAAGATCGTCGCGAGCTCGTCGACGTAGGCCGGCTCGAAACTGGCCAGGCCATCCTGTGCCAAGCCGATCAGTGGCGTGGCGATCGATTGGTGGGCGCCGCCTTCCGGGGCAAGACTTACGCCGGAGGGTGTGGCAACGATTATGAAGCGAGCATCCTGGTAGCAGGCATAGTTCAGCGCATCGAGGCCACGTTCGATAAACGGATCATAGATGGTTCCAATCGGCAACAGCCGTTCGCCGAAGATCGAGTGAGAAAGGCCGAGAGCCGACAGCGTGAGGAAAAGATTCATCTCGGCGATGCCGAGTTCCAAATGCTGACCCTTGGGTGAGAACCCCCAATTGAATGTCGATGGTATCCTCTCCTTCTTGAACAAATCGGCGGCCTCTTGCCTGGCAAAAAGACCACGGCGGTTGACCCATGCGCCAAGGTTTGTGGAGACCGTCACGTCGGGCGATGTTGTGACGATCCTGCTTGCGAGCTCGGTATCATCCTTGGCAATCCCATGCAGGAGAAGCCCAAACCCTTGCTGCGTCGAAATGAGTGACTGTGGTGGAACCGACAGCTGGGCGGGCACGGTGACCTTTGCCGCTTCGTAGCGGCGGCGTCCGATCTTGTTGAAGGGGGCTTGCTTGATGAAATCCGCCAGTTGCGTGGCGGGAAGAGAAAGTCCTTCATACCGATCCCATTCGCGACCTGCGCGCACACCAAGTCTGGCGCGCAAGTTCTCGATCTGCGCCGTCGTCATCAGGCCGGCGTGGTTGTCCTTGTGACCCGCCAGGGGCAGGCCGAACCCCTTGATCGTGTAGGCGACAAAGCAGACTGGCCGGTCGTGCATGCGTGCATCCTCGAATGCCTTGAGCAATGACGGCAGGTCATGTCCTCCGAGGTTGGTCATGAGCCGCGCCAGCTCTTCATCCGAGCGGCTTTCGATGAGCCTGGAAACGTGACCTTGGTCGCCGAGTTCATCCAGCAGCCGCTTGCGCCATACTGTTCCGCCCTGATAGGCCAGCGCCGAATAGAGTTGGTTGGGGCAGCTGTCGATCCAACTCCGCAAAGCTTCGCCGCCAGGCTCGCTGAAGGCTTGTTCGAGCAGAGTTCCATATTTGAGGATGACCACATCCCAACCGAAATTGCGGAACAGGGAGACAAATCGCTCCCACAGGCCTTCCCTTACGACCGCGTCGAGGCTTTGGCGGTTATAGTCGATGATCCACCAGGTGTTGCGCAGGCCGTGCTTCCAACCCTCCAACAAGGCTTCGAAGATGTTGCCTTCATCCATTTCGGCGTCGCCAACGAGCGCAACCATCCTGCCCTCGGCACGCTGGTTGGCCATTCCTTTGGCCCGCAGGTAGTCCTGCACCAATGATGCGAACAGCGTCTGCGCCACTCCGAGGCCGACAGAACCGGTCGAGAAATCGACGTCGTCGACGTCCTTCGTGCGTGACGGGTAGGATTGTGCGCCCTGATAGGCCCGGAAGGCTTCCAGTTTGTCGCGTGTCTGATTGCCAAAGAGATACTGAATGGCATGAAATATCGGACTTGCATGCGGCTTGACGGCTACCCGATCCTCCGGATGCAGGGCAGCGAAGTAGAGCGCCGTCATCACGGTCGCCAGTGATGCCGATGACGCCTGGTGCCCGCCGACCTTGAGTCCGTCGTCGTTGTCACGAAGGTGGTTGGCATTGTGGATCATCCAGGTCGACAGCCACAATACCTTCTTCTCCAAATCCTCCAGGCAGGCGAGTCTCGGATCGTCCATTTCTTGCTCCATCACTCGAAGAGCCTAGAGTAGAAATATCTCGCGGACGATTGCGGCTAAAGTGACGCTAATTTAATGCCAATTCTGCCAGTTTCAGCCAAGGATAGCCTCAGGATGTTAAAATTATGCCAAAAATCACGATAGACGAGATCGATCGCAAGTTGCTGGCGGCGCTTCAGTCAGATGCCCATGCAACGACGGAAAACCTCAGTGAAATCGCTGGGCTCTCCCCGTCGCCTTGTGCGCGCCGGGTGCGGATGCTCGAGCAGTCCGGTGTGATCAAGGCCTACGTGGCGATCGTCGACCAGGTGAAGGTTGGGTTGCCGGTCAGCGCCTTTGCGTCGGTGAAGCTGGAGCGACAAAGAGAAGAAGAGCTTGATCGATTTTCGAGCGCGGTCCTTCGCTGGCCGGAGGTCGTGGAGTGCTATCTGATGACCGGAAAGATGGATTTTCTGCTGCGGATCGTTGCCAAGGATCTGGGTGCTTATGAAACATTCTTGAAACAGAAGCTGACGAGGCTTGATGGCGTGGCGTCAATCGAAACGAGCTTTGCTCTTGGTCAAGTCAAGCATGCTCACGGGTTGCCGATCGTCCCTTGAGATGCTCACGGCCGGTCGGTGAGATCGACAGGACATCGGCACGATCGGGATCAAAGGCGAGCGCGAGGCGACGGTTTCGTCGCCGATGATGGGGGTGCTGACCATCTTCATGGCGGTTATCGTCATGCCCTGACCGGGGGCGCTGCCCTGGCGCGATCATAATCCCTGTCTTGCATATCTGGGGAAGTCATGCTTATTTTCAGCAATAAGGACGGATTTCCGCAATGATTGCTGAAAATATTGAATTTCAACGGCTTAATGGAGACCAAGGCCGTGAGTTGATCAACACGCAGCAGCGTTTCCAGACATTTCTGGAAGCGCGGAGGCGGAGTTTCGGCTACCGCGGTTCAATGATTTTCGCCGTACGAAATGGCGCGGAGTACCTGCTGCGCGACTACTACGATCCGAAATCAGGCGTAAAAAGACAGAGATCCCTGGGTCGCCGTGACGAACACACGGAGAAGATGTTCTCGGAATTCTCAAAGGGAAAGGAAGAGGCCGCGCGTCAGTTGAAGGTGGCTACCGAGATCCTGCGGAGACAGGCTGCAGTCAACCGTGCACTGGAAATGGGGCGAGTACCGGAGATTGGAGCCAAGATCATCAGGGCCCTTGACGGTGCCGATCTCCTTGGGAAGGGACTGACAGTTGTCGGCACGAACGCACTCTTTGCATATGAGGCTTCAGCAGGGGTGCGGTTTCCGTCCGATATCACCACGACGGAGGACATCGACCTTCTCTTCGATGCCCGTGTGCACATGCGCCTTGCCGCTGACGAGGACGCCCCCGAACGCACGCTTTTGGGAATACTCAAAAAAGTCGATCGCTCCTTCCGGAGAAGCGACAGGGTCTTTCAAGCGATCAATGGCGAGGGGTATCTTGTCGACCTGATCAAGCCGATGCGCGACCCGCCGTGGACGGTCGAGGCGAGTTCGGTATCGGGCGAATCGTCGGATCTGGAGGCCGTCCAAATCGCCGGCCTGGCATGGCACGAGAATGCGCCACAGTTCGAGGCGGTAGCGCTCGACGCAAGAGGATTTCCTGTTCGAATCATCGCACCGGATCCGCGAGCTTATGTGGTCCATAAGCAATGGCTGTCTGAGCGCCCTGACAGGAACATCCTGAAGAGAGACCGCGATGCCGCGCAGGCCCGCTGGGTGGCGGCTCTTATTGTTGCCTATATGCCCAATCTGCCCTTTGATTCCGAAATGCTTAGGAGTTTCCCCAAAAGCGTTGTGGAGAGCGCCAGACCGCTCTTCGAGATGGCCAGATCGGGGGCGGACACATTTGAAATGTAGGTTTTCAGCAATTATGACAGATTATGGTGAGGGCTGCTGAATCACGGTGTAGCGGTATTTGACGTTGGGAACTTCGTGGAGTTCGACGGTATCGGGTAAGGCCGAGCCGACATTGAGTTCCACACCGGGAATCTTGACTGAAGCAAGCGGCTGCTTCTTCACGTATTCCTTGATGACTGTTTCCTGCTCGGGCTGGATGACGACGTCCTCGCCAGTGGCTGCGCCGACACCAGCGAGCAATAGAACCGCAGCGGTGGCGGCAAGACTCTTTCTCATAAAAACCTCCAATTGAAATGAGCGCGGCCCGACAGCCGCGCATACTCGCACGCTCGGCGAAGCCTCACAGCGGCGGCGCGAGAGCGCCAGAAGAGGGGGCCGGGCCGTCTGGTCAACCCGGCACGATTGTGATTCACGGCGCATCGAACCAGAGATATGCGCCGACGTGGCCCAGCATGTTTGTTTTTTCAACGGCTTGGAACCGATCCCTTAAGTTCACGTTTTTTCACCAGGTCACCTTTTGTTGAAGGACCCAACGGAGGATATTCAAATGAACTTCAAGGTGCTCAGCTTGGGCGCAGTTGCGCTCGCAATGATGGGTAGTGCTGCATTAGCCGCCGCTTCCGGCACGTCCGCACTCGATGACCCGGCCAAGATGTCGCCGTTCTTCACCGATGCCGGCATGAAAACGTTGAGGTCCGAAGCGGATTTCAAGACCGCCTGGATGGCCATGAAACCGGACGAGCGTACGGCTGTGTTGAAAGACTGCGGCGATACCACGCTTAACAAGGCCCACGCAGAATTCTGCGCGATGGCCAAGAAAATGGGCGGCTAGGTCCAGGGCCCGTCTCGCTGCCGACTGAAAAGATGATCATCCTGGGTGAGGGACAAAGACTCGTCCTGGGCCAAAAGCTGCGTTTCTTTGCAACGGCACCCTTTATCGCAATGGAAAGGTACTCGCAGCTCAACGTCCCCGATGTCCCGCCAACAGAGTTTCTACCGCCCATGGGCGTGCCCGCGACCGCGGCTGGTTATGGCAGTGCTGACGTTGAGCCCGGGCCGATGGAGAGGCCCGGGGCAGCCGGTCACAGGCGGGCCCAAGAACTTGATGGTTCCCCGGTAGGTTTGACTGGCGTATGAATGCCGAACGCCTATACTTGGGAAGGTCAAGAAAGCGGTTCCCCGTGAGCAAAGAGTTCAGTGCTGCCAACGCTTACGGCACAGGCCGCGCCATCTTCATGGGACTTGAGCTGCTCGTGGCGCCCGGTGCGCTCGTTCCCCGGCCAGAGACGGAGTTGCTCGGCACCACGGCTCTTGATGTTCTGCATCTGGTGAACCTGCCGGCGCCGCGCATAATCGACATGTGCTGCGGCACTGGCAATCTGGCGTGTGCCATCGCCCACGACGTCCCCACCGCATATGTCTGGGCGAGCGACCTCACCGATGAATGCGTCGAAATGGCACGCCGTAACGTGGCCCATCACGGCATGGCTGACCGGGTTCGGGTGCTTCAGGGCGACTTGTTCGCCGCTCTCTCCGGGCTGGGGCTTGACGGAACGATCGACGTGATCGTCTGCAATCCGCCCTACATTTCGGAAAAGCGGCTTGAGGGCGACTGCGCGCATCTGGTTGAGCTTGAGCCGCGTGAAGCGTTCGCGGCCGGCCCTTACGGCCTAAGTATCCATATGCGGGTGTTGAAAGACGCGCCGCGATACTTGCGGCCTGGGGGCATCCTGCTCTTCGAGGTCGGTCTTGGCCAGGACCGGCAGGTCATGGGCCTGCTGGAGCGCAGCAAGGCATACGAGAACATCCGCGCTGTCTCGAACGAAGCCGGCCAGGGCCGGGTGGTTATCGGACAGGCGAAGGAGCAGTCGTGATCCGAACGAAACGGGGGCCAATTGCGTTGATGGTCAGCTCATTTTGCGGATGACGTATTGCGCAATTCCACGGATGGAATCGAGGTTTTCAGGCAACAGCTCGTTATCTTCGACGGTGACGCCGAAGGTCTCCTCTATAAAGCCGATAATCTCAAGGACCCCCGTCGAGTCGACGATCCCTTGATCGAGCAAGGACGTATCATCCACCAACGCCCTCGCGTCATTGACGTAGAAGTTCGAAACCAGGAAATCGCGAATTTGATCGCTGTAGGTTTCGGCGCGGTCCTTGGTAGTCAACATGAATTCGCCTCCGTTGCGACACCATAGCTCTTGAACGAATCTGGTAGGAATTTGGATGCTCTGTCCCTAGTTGCTTCAATTTTGGCAGTTCATCGTCTCCCTAAAATGGTTAAGACAGCGCTGTTTTCTTGAGTTTGCCCGTGTCTGTCATCGGCAGGCTGGCCACGACAACGATCGACTTCGGAACCATGAAGTTTTCCAGCCTTTTCTGGCACTCCTTCTGCAAATGCTTTTCACTGGCCGTTTTTCCATGCTCCATCACGACGAACGCCTTCACCGCCTGCCCAAGGCGTTCGTCCGGAACACCGATGACCGCCGCCTCCCGGACCCCCGGTATATCCATGAGCACGTTCTCGACCTCCTTGGGCGCCACCTTCTCCCCTCGCGATTTTATGATCTCGTCACCACGGCCCACGAAGTACAAATAGCCCTCCGCGTCCATCGAGCAGTAGTCACCGGTGTATAAGACTTGTTCACCCGGCAGCGGGCCCGGTTTCAGCTTCCTGGCCGTCGCCTCAGGCTTGCCCCAATATCCCTTCATCACCGTCGCGCCGCGAATGACAAGCTGGCCAACGACGCCGGGGGCGACCCGGCCGTCATGCTCGTCGACGATCCAGAGTTCCGTATTCGGGATCGCGATCCCGACGCTCGACGGCTTTCGCTCGAGATCCTCCGGCGGCAAATAAGTGCAACGCTTGCATTCAGTGAGGCCGTACATCGAATAAATGCGTGCACCCGAAAACAGCTCCCGAAGCATGAGAATGTGCTTGAGCGGCAACGCCGCAGCAGTGTTCGTGACGTAGCGGATGCTTGATAAATCCCACTCTTCAAGCGACTTCAATTCGCACAGCGCCGCAAAAATGGTTGGCACGCCGGGAAAGCCTGTTACCCGTTCTTGCCTGATCAGTCCAAGGACCTGCGCCGGAAAGGCGAAGGAGCGTTCGAGCACCAGCCGGGCACCGGTGCGAAACGCCATGAGCATCTGATAAAGGCCGTAGTCGAAGGCAAACGGCAGGACATTGAGGATGACATCGTCTTCCCCCAGTTCAAGGTACGAGGCGATGGACGAGCACGCCGTCATCATATTTCTGTGCGTCAGCATCACGCCCTTGGGTTCGCCCGTCGAGCCGGACGTGTAGATAATGGCGGCGAGATCGATGTCGATGCAACGACGTGGCGGCGGTGCGGCACTGTCCATGGCGGCGGCCGCGTCCCAGCGCATGGCGTGCGGCAATCCCGCGAGCTCGACGTCGTCAATCGTCCCGGAAACGATCGTCAGCGCAAGTGAGGGGCATTGGCGCGCCGGCTCCCCGAAGATCGAGTGCAGATGCACGTCGGTGATCAACGCTGCCGGTCGGCAGTCGTTGAGCAGATAATTGAGCTTGTCACTCTTGGTGAGCGGGTTGACGATGGACACCACGGCATTCGCCTTGAGCACCGCCCAGAAGCTGATCGCTGTCTCGACGGTGTTGTCGGCGAAGATCATTACGCGATCGCCGCGTGCGACGCCGGCCGCAGCCAGATGCCGTGCGATTGCATTGGAGCGCGCCTCAAGCTCAGCAAAGGTGACACGCTGCTTGCCACATACCAGCGCCACCTTGGCGCCAACCCGGCCGGCTGAATGGGACAGGTAGTCGTGCAGCAGCGGTATGGCATCCTGCATCATGCCATCACCTCTTGCCGATGCTCGCGATCGGCGTCGACGCTAAGTCGAACCGCGCCAGTCGCGCCAGGGCGGCTTGCGACAAACTGCTGATGAAGGAGTTGGGTCGACAGCACGCCGACCAGTGCCATGTTGTCGGCGTTGGACAGATCGCCATTATCCGCCTTGGCCTGGCACTTGCCGAGCAGGCGGGCGACAGCTCTGGGATCAAAGACATTGGCCTCGCGCAGCGCCGTCTCCGAGAGCGCTTCGCGGATGTAGAGCGGTGCGTTGTCGGCGGCGAAACAAAGCGCGTCGGGCGCCCGGAATGGCTGCTTCTTGCGGACTACGATTTCCGGCGGCACGATCGGCTCGGCCACGCGCTTCAGTACATGCTTCTCATCGAGGACACGCAGCTTGTGGGAAGCCGGAAGCGAATTGGCGAGGCTCACGACTTCATCGTCCAGGAACGGAAAGCGCCCCTCGACCGAGTGGGCCATCAGCATCCTGTCGCCTTGCGAGGAAAGCAGATATCCCGACATCAAGGTCTGCACCTCGAGATACTGGTCCTGTGCAAGAGAGCTCCATCGCGAAAATTCCGCTGGCAGGCGGGCGAGCAACTCGGATACCGCATTGCACCGCTCGGACGCGGCCTGCATGTCCGGAGAAAACAAGCGCTTGATGGCGCTGGTGGTCCGCCAGCGCGTTTGATGTGCAAAGCCCGGCGCGTCATAGGCCTCGATGTCATGCCCGAAGAACTGTCGCGCCATGGCCTGCTGTTGCACGGGCGAGCGGGTCAGATACGGATAAAGCCGCTGCAGGAGCCCCGAGCGTCGTGTCGATGCCGGCTGGTGCCCCCAGAATCGACGAACCTTGCCCTCGCGGAACAGGTCGTAGCCGGCAAACATTTCGTCGGCTCCCTCGCCGGTCAGCACGACCTTGGTTCCATGCTCGCGCACCAGCCTCGAGAGTAGAAAAAGCGGTGCAGGCGCGGTCCGGAGAATAGGGCGCTCCGTGTGATAGATCACCTCCGGAAAAACGCCGGCGATATCGCCGCGCGAGATCACCACTTCATGGTGCTCGCTGCCGGTAGCCTCGGCAACCAGGCGCTGGAATCGCGTCTCATCGTATTCGGCGTCGGCAAAACGCACAGAGAAGGTCCGGAAGCGTCGGCCGGCGAAGCGCCGTCCCAGCGTCGCCACAAGCGAACTGTCCAGGCCTCCGGAAAGGTAACAGCCGACAGGCACGTCGGCGCGCACCATCCTGAGCGCCGTCGCGGCCTCCAGGGCTCTACGCACCCGATCCACCGCGTCCTCGTGCGAGCCAGTAAACTCGCTTTGGCCCGATCCGGAAAGAGCGGGGTAACTGGGCTTCCAGAAGGCCCGCTCGCGAACGACGCCGTCGTGATAGGTGCGGACATGCCCGGGCGAGAGTTCATTGATCCCCTGAAATACCCCTTGCGGGGGAACGACCGTCCACAGGGTGAACGTCTGGTCGATGCCGGCTGGATCAAAGGCGCGAGGTATACTCGCTTCCGCCGCGAAAATGGCCTTCACCTCGCTGGCGAAATAGAGGCGGCCCGCGTGCTCGCAGTAATGCAGGGGGCAAATGCCGAAACGGTCGCGCGACAACACCAGACGACCCGCTATCGAGTCCCAGATCGCGATCGCCCATTGGCCGTTCATCCGCTCGAAGGCGGCTTCGCCCCACGCACGATAGGCTTGGAGCGCGACCTCCGTGTCGCTGCGGGTTCGGAAGCGGTGGCCGAGCGCAATCAGCTGTTCCCGCAGCTCGACATAGTTGAAAATCTCACCGTTGAACACGATCCAGGTCGTATCGTCCATATCGGCAAGGGGCTGCTGGCCGCTTGCAATATCTATGACGGATAGGCGGGCATGCGCCAGACCAGCGCGTTTGTCACGGTAAAGGCCGCGCTCGTCCGGGCCGCGATGCGCCAGAGCGCCCACCATCCGCATGAGCGCCTCACGTGAAGGAGAAGCGGCGGCGGCGTTCAGAGCCACGATTCCAACGATGCCGCACATCCCTAGTCCTCGCCAATTTCGCCGGCCAGCAAAGGCCGTGCGTGAAGATATCGGGCGGCGCGCCGTTTCGCTTCAACGTCCTTGTAGACTTTCTCAAGCTGGAATTCGGTAAGGCCGGCGGCGGCCGCAACCTCGTCGCTGGCGATCCCGTTGTTCAGTCCGTAAAGGCATAGATCCATCTGATGATAAGGTAGCGCGAAGTAGAACTCCTCTTGGCTTTGCGCCAATGAAAATGTGTCGGTGGTCGGCTCCCGCCGCCGAACTTCCTCGTCCACTCCGAGATATTCGGCGAGTTGATAGACCTGGCTTTTGTAGAGGTGAACGATCGGCATCAGGTCGGCGGTTCCGTCACCCTGCTTGACGAAAAAACCCTGGTCGTACTCCAGGAGGTTCGGTGTCCCGGCAACCGCGTATTTGAGGCGATCAGCGTGGTAATATTCCGTCGTCTTGCGCAGGCGTTGCTTGTAGTTGGTTGCAGCCACGACCTGCAGATAGGCAGCTGGCGACAGACGCACCGTGTCAACCTTGCCCTCTGGATCTTCGACGGTGAGCCGGCTAATGTTGAGGCCGTTGCCGTTGAGAACCGATGCGAGCCCAAGCTTGCATTTCCAGCCGTCCCCATAGTCGGGCACCACGGCCTGTATCGCCTCGAGCTGCCGGCGATAGGCGCCGGTGGCCTCCAGCGCCGGTGTCAGGTCTTCCAGGGTGCTGTCGATCCCAAGCTGTGCCGCGACCCGGCGGCCAAGTCTCAGCGAGTCACCGGAGGAATCACGCTCCGGCATGAACAGGCCCAGGACCTTGTCGTTGCCGAGCGCGCGGGTGCACAAGGTCGCAACGACCGAGCTGTCGATGCCGCCCGAAAGGCCGACGACTACGCCGCGACGACGCAGCATTCCGAGAACCTGCTTGCGCAAGGCGTCAACGATGCGCTCAACCTCCGCACGAGCATCGAGCACCAGGACGTCCTTGCTGAATCGCGAAATCAAGTCGATGACAGTTCCTCCCCTTTGCGAGCCTCCTGCGGGGAGTAGGTTTTGACAACGGCCTTCTCTATGAGGGGACGGTTGGTGGCTAGGTGAGGCGGTATGACAAGATCGATGTGATTGCCCTCGATCAGGACCACATCCAGCTGTGCCAGAGCGCCATCCCACCCCAAGGCCAGAGGCATTCCTTCCCGACGACATCGAAATAGTGTGCCAGCGATCGGCAGAACCGGCTTCGGGCCGGCCAGCCACTGGAAGAAGGACCGCGCCCGCAAGACCTCTTGCAGTTCAAGTTTGACCCTAAAGCTCGTCGGGTTGAACTGTCCTTGGGCGGAACGGTCGAGAATCCTGGCGAGATATGCCTCCCAACCCATGGCAACAGTAATTTTCGCAAGGGCGCGGCAGGCCATCCTGTGTGCGGATATGCGATTGGTCCTGATGCGGTGGAATGTGCGGGTAAGCGTCTCCCAACGATCGGTCGGCTCGTTCAGAAGGCTCGTATCGAGGATACCCAGGAACTTTACCGCCCGCCCGGCGGCCAGGAGCCGTGCAGCGACATCGAAAGCAACGGCCCCACCCAGCGAATGCCCGAGCAGTCGCACGGGACCGACAGGCTGGACGCGGCTGATCTGCTCGAGTGCGGCGACTGTCATGGCGGAGAGAGTTTTATGTCCGTCCAATATCGCGGCGAGGCCTGGATACCGGATGGGGTTCACTCGGGCGACTTTGCTCATGGCGGCCGCGAACGCAGCCAGGCTGGGACCATAGCCGACGGAGCCTGGAAACAGGAAAAGAACTGGAGGGTGGTCCTTTTCCGCGCGCTGTTCGCCTGCCTGTGCGGACACGACCGCCTTCACCATCTCATCGAAGCTCATTCCCACGGTGAAGGCCTCAAGGTCCATCTCTTGTCCGGAGGCGCTCTCGATTGCCATGACGCAATGCAGCAGCTTCAGCGAATCTCCTCCCGCGTCGTCCCACCGTCCCGCTGCAACGTCCGTGTTGAGAACCTTGATCCACACATGCTGCACGATTTGTTGGGTATTCAACTGGTCTCCCGCGACGTGCGGCTGATTGGCTGGCGCGGTCTTTCTCTCGGAAGAATCCATCCGCGCGAGTGTTGCCATATCGACCTTCCCTCCCGATAGACGCGGGATTGAAGCAATTGTATGCAAACGCAAGGGATGCATTGGCGGCGGCAAGGTGGTTCTGATGAGATGGCGGAGCTCGTCAGCAAGGGCAGCCCCGGCAAGGCACTTGGGAACAACGAATGCGATGAGTTCCTTCGCTGCCGTCACGATTGCCACGGCATCCGCCACCGAAGGCGCGCAACGCAGGACCCTCTCGAGTTCGGCGGGCTCGACGCGTCGACCATTGATCTTGATCTGGCGCCCTTTACGGCCGACGATCCGTAGCAGGCCATCATCGCCCAGCCGAACGAGGTCACCCGTCGCAAAAACGCGAATCCCGGGATCGTTCGGGTCCGGTTGCGCGGGAAGGACCGCACCGTTCTCCCAATGACCAAGCAGCACATAGGGACTTCTGATCAGAAGCTCCCCAGTCTCACCAGTCTCAACACTTCGCCCCGCTTCGTCGACAATAGCGAATGCAATCCCCGGAAGCAGCCTGCCAACGGGGACCGACGCGTCTTGCTCCGGCCAGTCCGGCGGCAAAAACCATTGCGAACCGGTGGTCTCGGTTGACGAGTAGCCAATCTGGATCAGACACCGGTCCGAAACGGCTTTGCGCAGCAACGCGATGTCCGTCCACGATACCTTTTCACCGCCGATCCGGGCCACTCTGAGGGACCGGAAGGCCTCGGCGGGGTCCTCGGTCAAGAGCGCCCGAAGCAGCGCGGGGACCAGATAGGTGACCGTCACACCCTCGGCTTGCACCCGGGCGCGGACAGCGCGCAGGCCGATCGCCTCCACCTCGAGAAGATGTAACGTGGCGCCTGTCAGCAGCGCGGCAAAAATCTCCCGGCAACCGGCGATCGTGGCCGGCCCGGTCATCGGCAGGAAAACGTCGTCCGCGCTGATATGGCACGCGTCGACATATTGCCGGACCCGCCAGAGCAGGCTGCGTTGGCTGTTGACGATGCCATTGGGACGTCCGGTGCTGCCTGAGGTGTAAAGTACGATGGTAGGCGCATCGACGGAAACGGAAGTGGGCCGCGGCGGCGGGGGCGCCTGTTGATCGTTCGACGCGATGCCGGTGATCATATCGATCCAGAGCACTTCCTGCGCCAAACCAACCAGCCGAACATTTCCGGCGCCAATGATGGCCACGAGCCGCGCGGCAGCTACAATCTCGATAATGCGCGGGTCGGGATCTCTCCTGTTGAGCGGGACCGCAAGCCGCCCCGCCGCCATGCACGCCAGCATAGCCACAGGGTACCAGGCAGAGTTGGCCTGAAGGATCCCGATCGCCTGTCCTTCGGGGACGGCAACGGCGATTCGGCGGGACAGCGTCTCGACAGCCCGCAAAAGCTCGAAGTAAGTCAGGCGATTGGCGCCATCGCTAATCGCGAGCTTGTCGGGATACCGCCTTGCGACGCCTCTAAGGGAATCGAAGACGGGAATGTCCGCGAAATCGGAGCCCATCTGTCGATAATGGCGCCAAACAGGCCCGCCCTCGTCAAGAGCGTATTCGGGCACGTTTGACCATCTGAGGGAAGTCGTTGGCAGACAATCCGCCTGCAGATCTTGTTCCACCGCCTCAGAGTGCAAATACGCTGGAAACATAGGGGCCCCGCCAAGCTGAATGTCGACCATCGCCCGATGCCGGAATCTTTTCATCAATCATTCGCATGATGCCCGGATATTGACGGATAGCGCTTCCCGACCAGCTCCCTGAAACTTCTCCGATCCCTCTCCAGCAGCGGCCGGTTCGCCCTCTAGGTCTCCGACCGCCAGACGCATGCCCACGGCAAATCCCGCGTGCTCAAGCCTCCATGGATCTGAACAGTCATTCAAATGAACGTTGGTGTGGTTCGTAAACCGGCTAAGCTCTGATCCGCAGGCAAATGACAGCTTGCTCGGAGACGTTTGGGCATTGCGCCATGATCATCGAGTTATTTGGGTCGCCTGGTGCAGGCAAGACAACGCTTCTTCGCGGCCTCTGCCGGGGGATGGCGAAACACGGTATCAACGTCAAGACAGTCAACGGGTATCGCCTGATCGAATACGGGTCGGCCCAGGATGACGGCCCGGAGGTGCGCCATGCCATCGGCCGTATTGGCAGAAAGATTGCCACCTCCGCTCCTGTCTTGCTGTCGACCTTGCCAAAGGACGGCGTCGCGTCGCGGCTTCTAGCATCAATCCCTCTGCGAAACCGCACATGGTCATGGCGCATGAAGGTCGACATCGCCCTGCTGTGCGAGACCTGGCATAAGGCAAAGGAATCGGAAGGCTATTTCATTTTTGAAGAAGGCCTAATCCAGGCTTTGTGTGCGCTGGTTGTGCTGGCGCGAACTCCAGGCATCGACATGGTTCGCGACTGCCTGACGTTCCTGCCGCGACCGGACCTCCTTGTCCATATCGATGCGCCGCAGGAAACGTTGCGCCGCCGTCTTATGGATCGCCATGCGCGGCAACCGTTCCTCGAGGTCCTGCTGTTCGAACTCGGCGTGGACAGGGGCTTGAAGCAAGCCGATATTTCAAGGGAGATCGCCAAGTGCTTGCGCTACGCAGGATGGCCCTTGATAGAAGTCAATGGCGCCGACCCTCACAATTTCGATGAGGTCATCACGCGAGTCATGGAAGAGCATATCAATGAGAGCGCCCTTGGGTGACCAAGGCAATCAGAGCTAAACCACTGGATCAGCCGGCAACGATGACATCTCGCGCTGGCGCCTATGCAGGCTCACCGCCACCCCGCCTAAATCGTGCTGCCCGCTGCGCTTAGTCCTTCTCCATGACAGTGAGGGCGTCGGTTTTGCTATCCCCATTCCATGGGAACGCCTGCTGTTCGATGATGGTCAGCCCGGCACGCGCACAAACATGCTCGACAAATCCCTTTGGCATAAAGTTCCGCCAATCGGGATTTTCCTTGAACTTTCCGGTTGGATTTTCCGAGTAGTTCGAATGATGAAGGAGAGCTCGCCCCCTCGGCTTCAAGACCGAGGCGACTTCCATGATGTACGACGCCACGGTCATTGGTTCGAAATGAACCGTCGAGTCGTAGCTGAAGACTGAGGAAAAACGCCCCTTTTCAAAAGGTAGGCTCTTGCCGTCCGGCGAAAGGGCCACTGTCACATGAGGCGCGTTTGAAAATCGTTTTCGAGCTAATGCGGTCGCGTCCACTGAAGTGTCGATTAACGTCAACCTCCTGCAGCGGCCCACGATCTGCGCCGAATGGCGGCCGGCACCGCTGGCTACGTCAAGCACGTCATCCAAATCCAAATATTGCTCAAAAGCCTTGCGAAAGCGGCTTTCCGGCGCCCAAAACAAAGCCAGAAACTCAGGCTTTTCGTATCGTTCAAAGTACTCATAGTCGAAGGCACCAATATTACGCCACGTATCGGCGACTGCTTCGTGGTCCGCGTCAGCTTCAGTCATGGTAAATCTCCTCATGTTCCTGGCACTTTCAGTTTATGAATTGCTTGGCCTTTGAGGGGACTTCGCCAGAAGGCGCGCCGGCGGCCGATCGACAACGGCCAGCTTTGTGGATTGCAACCTGCCCATCATTGGCTCTCATGGGCTTCCCAGCCTCACACAGGCGCCGCCGCCTGGCCTGCCCCAGCGATGATGCGCGTTCTGTCCAGTCGCGCCTTAAATAGGTCTTCATCGGCCGATGCCGGCATCCTTGAAATCATCCGCCATAGGCGCCGAAACCGAGCTTTTCATAGAGTGCGGTCTTGTCGGCCCCGCGACGTGAGAGGTCTCTCCACGTGACCGTGCGACGTTCATCCCCGCCTGCAACATCATCGCGGCGACACCTTACCCCGTGGTTTGGGGAGCCAGGCGATGCCGCCGAACTTGGCGTGTTCGGGCAGTAACACAATCCGCAGGGTGCCAACCTCGCCGCCGTTGATGGCGAGGATGTGAATGGCCCCCGCGTCGTTGGTATCCCGCTCCGCTGCACGTTTTGCTCGACAATGAACACTTTGCTCCGGGCCGAGGCCTAGGTCGGAGGGAATGGAGACCGGAAGGATCGTCATGTCGGAGATGGTGAAGTTAGGCCATGGGGGTATTTTCGCTGCCTTCACACCGCGAGGCCGCCCGGATCGCTTTCGATACTTATGACCCTGTGTCCCAGGCGTAGAGATCGTAGGTATACTCCCGGCCATCCATCACCTTTGCCGTTTCTGATCTAGAAGACGACGCAACTCCAGCCATTTGCCGCTCCGCTCCCCAGCGATGGACGGCGAGCACCGATCCATCGTCGCTTTCCGTCACGTGCAAAAGGTTTGAGCCGAAGTGGCCAAAAATATGTCGGTTTGCTGCCATCGTGGTCTCCGGCGAACAAACTCTTCCCAAGGCTTTGTCTTTACCGCTGGACGCCTATCGCATCGCCAACCGGTCTTTTCCGCAGGCGAGGCTGGTGTCGCCAGCACCAATAATGGCGCGGCAGGCACGCAAAAAGCCGGCCCGAATAAAACGCCTAAACCGGCTTTTGCTCTCGATTGGCGTAGAGGTCGCACTGGGCCACCTACTTTAAATTAGTTCTGAGAAGGCTCGATCAAGATCATCACCCCTATGACGATCACGACCGGCATGGCGGCGACAAAAGCCGGGATGACAGCAGCAAGCCGAATAGTAAGTTCGAGCCCGGCGAGCGGTCATCACCTGTGAACACCGAGCGGTAGCAGGTGAACTTACCTTCGCGCAGCGCCAGATCACTCGGTGCTTCATCGAACTTAGCACGGGTGGCGATACGTGCTCGATTGCTAAAATAGTGAAATTTTCGCCTTGAGTGCGTGAGGATGGAAGCAGGGTTGGGGGAGATGTATTTTCCTCAGTTTCTGGTCGGAATGCTGATGGCGTCGAGGGTTTGTCGCAACCTGGGCCTTTGCGGCCACAGGATCAATTTGGATGAGTATTGCCTGGACCCTAATCGCTGCGGTTCTGTTGCAGGTCGGGTATCTAGGGTTTGTGTTCAGGCTTGTGTATGGTCGCCGACGCCGCGAGCAGAAGAGGGAGGAGGCTGATCCGAACGCTACCAAACAAAGGCCCTTCCACACCAGCGACGATATAAGTAAGGCCAACTAACCAGTGCTGACTTAGGGTTTCTTGACCCTGTATAAGGTGGGTTCCCGTAGGGCCTGCACGGTAAAGCGGTGTACATACCGCACGTCGGGATCCGTCAGGCGATCAACGGAAGCCATGCGCCCAAGTTGGGGCTCGACCCTTAACAACAAGTCGCGCTCGATGCCGCAGGTCACTGCAGGCCAGCATGTCTCCGCTCACTAGATTTCCGCCACATTGCCGACGATTGGTTAGCGTCCCTGCCGGGAAGCAAGCAACAATTCCTGCAGCCGGATCGGCAGGTGCGGCGACGCATGCAATTCGGCACAGCTCCTTTTCCACAGTCGGAGATATTCGTCGATTGGAACCCTGCTGCGGCCAGGCCAGCGGTTGAGCGCACCCAGCCCTTCAATACACTCAGGCATGCGATCGTATTCGGCAAGCAGGATTACGGACATGGCCCGGGCGAATGGATTGAGGCCAGGTATTTCGATTTCGTTGCGATGAGCGGCGAACCACAGCGTAGCATTGCGCGTCAGCCCCTGCTGGTCTGCGAGCGCGCTATAGCCTCTGATTATATCCTCGCCATAGTTGCCAATGAGATCACCGAAAGCGTTGTCACCGGCGAAAGGCGGGTTCTCCTTCCAGTCTTTCGCCAAACGCCCAAGGCCACGCAGCGAGAACGCTTCGACCAGCGCTTCTTCGAGCCATTGGCAGGGCGGCGCCGGCTTGGCATCCGGCTGCCAACTGTTGGCGACAACATGGCCGAGCTCGTGCCCGAACTGGTAGGCGAGCTTCGACCAGTCCCGCTCGCCTATGTCGACAATGATCCACGCCATGCTGCTGCCGTCCGGATGCAGCCAGATCGCCGGCTGCCCGGAGGTGTGCTCGTCGACGCGGAGCCGTGAAGGCTGGTGATCAGAGAGCAGTCGGACGCCATCCAGACACGCGTATCGCATCCGTTCGACGACCTGTTGTGCCGCGTTCAGAAGCATGTGGCCCCAATTGCCCGCGAGCTCGATCGGGGCGGAAAGGAGGGGCGCCGAGGGGGCAGTTGGGGGTAGCGGCATAACTGCGTAGCTAAGGTCCAAGTTGGCCGAAAACTTTACTATTGCGGTAGCCGATCCTGCCGCAACGACGATGCCAACCGCCAACTCTCGCCGTGTCATAGACTCTCCGATTGCTGGAAGCAAATCATCCAAGCTTCGAGTCCGTCATTCGGGCATCTCGCCAGCTATCACCGAACCAGCTAGACTTAAAGTGCTTTCAAGTGAAGGCTTGGGTGCAGGCTGGCTCGCACGATGGAAAGTCAACGAGTGCACGGACCGCCGACAAAAAGAGGCTAAAACGTGATAGGGGAAATCCATGTAATCAACCTCGATCGAAGTGTCGGGCGAATAGACAAATTTCGCAAGCTAAACTCGCACTTGAAAAATATCCGGAGGTTCGCTGGGGTTGACGGTAAGTCTGTCGACCGCGAACAGCTGATAACAGATAAGATCATTGCGCCGAATTTGGACTACGCGGCGGGCAGCTTGGGTTGTGCCATCTCACACATACGGCTTTGGAGAGAAGCTGTCGGACGTCACAAAGTGATAACTGTTGCCGAAGATGACGCGATCTTTTCTTATCAGTTCGAACGACATACGAGCTCGCTCTTGTCGAATGTTCGAGGCGACTGGGACTTTATCCTGTGGAGCGCAAGCTTGCGTTGCTACGCTTGGCTAGACGCCCTTCCTGGCGGGATCGGTGCCAGGCTGGAGTTTTTTCCGGGCGACGTCATGACGCAAATTGCGGATTTCCAAGAGGCAGAAACCGAACCTACTCTGCTTCGAGCGCACTATCTGCTCGGCACCGTTTGCTATTCCGTCTCGCCTCGCGGCGCGCGGGCGCTCCTAGATTGGTGCCTCCCGATACGGCCGATGATCGTCGATTTTGCGGGCTTCGGACTAAGGCTGAACAATGCAGGAATTGACTGCATCATGGCCGGCGTGATGCCGTCACTCAAGGCCTACGTGTGCCTGCCGCCGCTAGTAATAAGTGACGAACGGCCAGAAGAATCAGTTCGAATTAATACTGATGAGGGCGGGCGGCTTAGTCTCGCAATTGACGATCTACCAGCTACATGAATAGTTGATTTCATCGGGCGGCCTCCACTCCAAGCGGTGCTACCCGATTCTCTTGGCGCCGCCGAACGAAGAAATCGAAGTTGTTTCTAAGACGCTCATTTGCGGGATTAAGCTCGAGCGCCATCTGCCCCCACTCCACAGCACGGTCCATCGCATTCAGGTGCCATGACGCGATGGCACCCAAATCAAACAGCCGAAACCCCCAGCAGTTCGGGTCGTCGAGATAGCTTCCGGTGCGGTGCGTCTTCTCGATCCCGTTGGTGCAAGCCCAGAACAGGTTCAACCAGTCGGCTCTGCCATGGAGTTCCTCTGCCAGGTCGGCCCAGATCTCGCGGCGATGCGGCGCTTCCATTCGTGCCTTATCCAGCCACACCAATCTTTGCTCAGGCTGCATGCGTGCGATGTAACGCATCGCCTCGGATCGTTCCTCGCCCCAGGTGCTTGTTGGCAAGGCAAGGTAGCGTTCAAGCAACTGGACGGCTCGATCTTGCTGGTTGGCCCACATTAGGTCCCGACCAAGCCAGAAACATATCTGTGCGTCGTCGGCGTCTTCCTTGTGCGCGACCTCCATCAGCGGCAAGTAGCTGCTCCTTGTTGGCTTGGCCAAGTCCTGCACCTCGAACATGACAATGTCATCGCTGGTCGCTGCGATCTCGCTTTCTCCGGTGAAGACCAGGGCCTCATGGACGGGGCGTTTGAAACGATACCCCCAGCGATGGTGAAAATTCTTCGTCGGCCATTGCCGCAATGGTGTCGGGTCGTCGACGCTCAATCTGTAGATCGTCTGACAATAGAGGGCTGTCGTTTCGGCTTTCCAGGCCGCCTCCAGCTTCGGGCGCCAGCCTGGTTCGAGAAACCGATCCATGTCCATCGTGCAGCATACGTCGACGTCGGTGGGGATGAGTGCCATGGCGGCATTGCGGGCATCGTCGAAGCGCCATGGGCGGACCGCTATCCGGTGCACGGTGACGCCAGCGTTGATCAACCGTGCCACCGTTTCGTCGGTGCTGCCGGTGTCGGCGACTATCCGATAGTCGGCATCGACAGCCGAATTTGCCCACCTCTCGACGTGTGTGGCTTCGTTCAAGGCGATTGTGTAGACCGCGACTTTCAAGCAAGGGCTCCGCCATTAGACGCAACCATGACCAGCGCACCCCCTATGCGGGTGGACTCGCCCGAACCCGTCCGCAATGCCCTGCTACCCTCACCGAACAAGGCCGACGCCTCCGCGCTTGCGGATCGCCACCAGACCACGGAGCAATTTTGCCCGGCTCAACTCGAAATGGCTATCGAAGAACAGGATTTCGGCAAACTGATCGGCGAGGTCGCTGATACCCACCGGGTCAATTGATCGTGCGGTGCGGTGCTGTTGGATTTCTCGCAGGAGATTCTTGGTGAGCGTGATTTTGCCGGCATCCTCGCCCGGCGGCTGCCAGTCGAGGTCTTCGATGAAATACCATCCACCCTCGGCGAGTAGCGGGAAGAATTCGCGCAGGGTCAGCTGCTCGTCAAACGAGGCATGGCTGCCGTCGTCGATGATCACGTCAAGTGAACCCGGTTCGAGTTTGGCTGCAACGGAGCGCAGATCCCCCAGCTTGGATTGGTCGCAAACGAAAGATTTGAACCGCTCATTATTCAGCTGAGAAAAATCCGTCAGGTCCACACCGATGACCTGGGCGTAAGGAAAATAGGCCTGCCACAGCGAGACCGAGGGCGTCTCTGTCTGGCTGCCTTCCGCCGGAATGCGGCACAGCCCAATCTCCATGAGCCGCCGCATGGAAAATCTTCGGCTCGACAGCAGTCGGTCGTAGGCGCGCGCGTAGGCGTGCCGGTTGCCCGTGTGCCGGTTTTTGTCGGTGTTGAAGCGATCAGCAAGATTCGTGAGCGTCGGGAAGCTGTGCAGCGGGTCGATCAGCAAAGAGATGAGCGGCACTCCTTCGCCGCTCGAGCGAGCCTCGTTCCGTGCCGTCCACAGATGTGTTCCGAAGACACGCTCATCATTAAAATAAACGCCTAATTCTGACAGTGGTTTGTTGAACTCGCTTATCTCGGTCCAGTCGATCGGATTAAAGAGCATCGGCCCAAACACCCATTCGCGCAGCTCGGCGCCTGCATCCGAAGCGATGTAGTCAGAGAGCAGCCTTGGGCCGATCTCGCCGAAACCCTTTCCGGTTTCACCGTAGAACCGCTCGATCGACATCTCGTAGAGCGCTCTCAAATGGTGGCTGTAGGCTTCGGCATAGATCACGTTGCCACAGACGAAGTGACCTTGGTCCCCGCCGCGCCACTGCAGATTGAAGAAGTAATCGCCCCGGAACGGAAACGGTCTCAGCATGACCACGTCGCAATCCATCCACAACCCGCCATGCTCGTAAAGCACGGCGTAGCGGAAGGCGTCGCTGAAATACCGGATCTCGGAGCCGGCGACGATCCGCTCGAACAAGGTGCGCGGCATCACGTCATCCGCGGCTCGTACCTCGATGCCGAGCGGCAGGAGGAATTCAAGCTTGTTCGGCGAGTAGCTCCAAACTCTCACGGGATGGCCCGCCGCACGCATCGACGTGGTGGCGGCAACCAAGGTCCGATGCTCCGCATTGTCGGACAGCACCTCGTAAAAGCAGTGAATCTGAGGCAGCGCGGCATCTCCCCTGTTTAGAAAGGGGGCGATCCGGCTATCGAAGGCTCGCGAACGAGCGCGACGCTCTTGCGGCGAATCCGCGAAACGGAGGAATGGCGCCAGTTCGAGAAGGATCTCTTCGGTACCCTTCGCTTTGCTCGAGAGGACAACGCTGCTTGCCACTTTCGAGAGCCCGCCAGGCCGGTTTGGATCGCCATCGTCGCGCGGTTCGGGTCGGGTGTACTTGGCAGGTTCCCTCCGCTGAGACTCGACAGGTTTCTCGCTAGCGTCGGACAACGGCTTCATGGCCGGTGCGCTCCAATCGGCCTCGCTCGTCGAGAAATGGTCTATGGCTTCCAGCAGCGAGCGTACCTCCGAAGCATCAACGATCGCGATCCACGACTCGTTCTCGGTGACGCCATACGAAATCAGCAGCCGCTCATGCGTCGGATGCCAGGTCAGACCGGTGGCAAACTCAAGCCCCTTCTTGTTGAAGAAGAACGGGCGGCTGATCTTCGCCAAGCAGCCTGCTTCGTCGAGCCAGATGAAGCGGTGCTGGCAGTACTGCTGAGCCTCGTTTGGCGGTGCGCGCGTCTCGTGGACGAGCGCCAGCCACCCTCCATCGAATGCAATCGCCTGCGTACCAGCTCTGAATTGGTCCGCAGCGACGGCAGGCGCCTTCTCCGACATCGTTTGCCCTTGTTCGCCGACGATGCAGATGGGATCGCCCACAGAAAAGAACTGCAGCCGCTCATGTTCGGTATCGATGCCGGCCGGCTTGACGAGGGGCATCCAGTTGTTGTCGTGGACCTTCGCACTCACCGGGCGAAGCAGACGCCGGTCGGTCAGTTGATACAGCGCATGCCCGCGGTCTTCTATGTGCGCAATAGCGGGTTCCCACCAGCTATCTGGCGCCGAAGCGCGCACGTATGCGATGCACCACAGTTGGTCCTTCCAGGTAAACAGACGCATGCCCTCAAATTCGCAGGGCCGGTCGTAAGCAGGTTGCGGCAAGTCGGCCGGCTGTGAAATCTCACTGGCCGACTCGATGCCGAGTTCATTATCGAATCGCAGCAAGAAATTGCGTGTATGGACCGCTGCGCCATCTGGCATTTGTGCTCGGAGACTTTCTTCGGCCCCCATCAAGCTCACCGTCCCCTGCAACAGCACAATCTGGTCGCCCCACCGAGTCAACGACGGATGTGACAGCCGGTAGCCGTCGGGGGGCGTGAAGCCGACCGGCTGCGCACCGAAGGATGGCATCATCGTCTTGGCGGGCTGGATGTAGAAGAACAGGTTGGACCGCGCCAGATCACGTGGACCATCGGCGATGCTCCGGTTCAGCGCCAGCCAGTTGCACGCCGCGAACCCGCGGTCCTTGCGCACGGGATCGCGCGCGTAATTTGCCGCAATTGCGTATTCCTCCTGCAGACCTGTGGTATAGATGAAATCCTCAAGAAACAGGATGTCTTGCTCGGGTCTCTTGATCGCCAGACCGGCTTCCGAAAACAGCACGCTTGCGTCATTCATGCCATTCTCGCGGTAGAACCGCGCGAGGTCGTAGAGCGGCTCGGCGCGTTGCGGGCGCTGATTGAAGGCAGCAAGAGCCTGGCGAATGAAGCCTGCATCGTCCCCGAGCTTTTGCAAGCAACGCGCCTCCTGCAGGCGCGCGTTCCATGCCTCTTCGTCCCAACCGCCCAACTTGGCGCGTTTGGCGTAGGCAACTGCCGCCTCCGCCGTCCGCCCGGCGTCGCGGTAGGACTGCGCTAGGTAAAACCAGTATCGATTGTTCTCCGGATCCTTTTCAAGCGCTTCCAGCAACAGTTTGATGTCGCGCTCGAACTTGTCGACCCGGTTCGATCCGCTTGCGTGGTCCTTGTACCAGACGCTCCGCAGCTCCTTCACGTTGCCGGGAACGTCAAGATATTCATGGGTCACGCCGTGGTAGCGCGCGCCAGCAGCGCGCTTGACAAGTCGGGTATTCCAATACGCGAGCCCGGAACCGGACCGCTGCAGCAGCCGGTAGCCAGGCCCGTCGAGCTGCGCTCGGAAGCCCGCGTCCTCGACGACTAGTTCCATGTCGGCGTCGTCAAAAAGAAGATAGTCATAGGCGAGCGACGAGGCATAAGCGTGATCGAGCGCTGCGTTGCGGGCCTGCTCGAAATTTTTGAAGGGGAACTCATGCAACTCGCCAGGCAGGTTGCGAGCGGCGAAGAACGCTCTGATGAAATCCTGTGTCCCATCGGTCGAGCCGGTGTCGCCGATGACCCAGCAGTCGATGTAGTCGACAACCGCCCCGAGACAGCGCTCAAGGTTCGCCATCTCGTTCTTGACGATCATGTTGAGGCAAAGGCGTTTGGAGCTTGTCATCTGTGAATTATCTGCTCTCGGTGGGACGATCCGCCAAGCTGACGCGGCGCCATTCCGCCATTCTTTGCGTATCGTAGGGAAGTTCGCGGGTCGTCCCGAGCTCCCATTGTTCACTGGCGTTCGGCGCAGTCCCAATCATTTGCCCAGCCACTGGAGCAGCCGAAATCCCCGGACAATTCCCGCCTACTTGACCGCCATTTGCCAAGCGCCGTCAAGATCGACTAAGCGGTAGCCGCGTCTACATCGCCTCTCCGCAATGAGTTGCGACGCTTGACCTCGATCACATTTTCAGGCTGGCGAAAATTTGAGGCGGGAGGTTAAGTCTAGGATTCTCAAACTATTTTTCCGAGTTGCGGTCCTGCAACAATTGCCCCTCAGTAGTTGGCGTCAGGTCGGTCCGCCACTTTATAGTTTACAAGTCGCTAATTTTCGAATTTACTAATATACTTACTGTTGAGGGGCCCCCGCACAGATGGTGGGTAGCTGGCATTCTGCGGGAAGTCGTGGGGAGTCAAGCAGAGGGTTCTGGAGTAGCAAGGCCAAATTCGCGGAAGTTTGAGAACGTGCGTTCAAAGGACGCGCGGCCGCGTAAGCGTTTGTCTTTTTTTGTTTGAGGCGGACGCGTTTCCATTCCGGAGTTCTCTCGCGCGTTTTCGCCGAGACATCGGCGTCAGTTGTGACGGGAGTGGGTCATGGATCGAGTGATATCACGTGCGTTTGCCGGGGAACGTCAAGCCCGCGACTTCGACAAGCTCGAAAAGTATCCGCAGCTGAGCGCCACAAGCGGCCAATTTGTTGCTGCAACCGGCAGTGGGCTGCCCCCTTCGTCATCAAAACAGTGCAGAGCTACTCGAGCCGTGTGTCGCCGTCGGGCGCTCGGCGTCTTCCTACTGGCCGACCAGATCCAATCGTCGCCGTCTGGAATGGCGCGGCGTATCACGGGCTTCGCGGGCGAGCTTTCGTGAGCGGCTGCGGCCAGCCTCGTCGGGCTGCGGACGCACGGCGGTTATTGAAAGTCAAAGGTCCGAGCAGGAGAAGCCGCGGCACAGCCGCCGCCAATCGGGGAGTGCATGATGAGCTACGCAACAGTGTCTGCGGCCATGGATGTCACCGTTAGGGGTGTTTTGCCCATCGGCGATGCGACCGCAAATGTAACCTATTTTATTCTGGACACCGCCAAGAGCGCGATCGTCGGGCAGGTCATTCTTCCCGCCGCCGTCAAACGAAGCCACGCTGTCGTTATCACCGTCAAGGTTCCAAGCACCGCCGGCTCACTTGACATCGGGACCTTTGACGATGGTGGGAATTTCCAGGCCGCCAGCTTCCTGCGGGTAGAGAGCCCCGCTGTTAGTCGCCCAGGCGGCGCTGTCGGGCCGTCCGGAAGATGACCGCCCAATCTCCTTAATCCTTACCGCTCGCCGGCAAAGCCGCCGGGCAGTTTCCGCTTGACTTGAATTCGAAGCCAACAGGAGCCAGTCATGGCCCGTGCCTCTGAAATTCTCTTTGTGGATCCTTTAATCTCCGATCTGAACACGGTTCTCGGCAACGTGCGACCCGAAGTTCGGGCTGTCGTCTTGGATGGCCGCCGGCCGGCGGCGCCGCAGATCGCTGCCATACTCGCATCGTACGAAGGGCTCGACGCGGTCCACGTCATCGCGCATGGCGCACCGGGCCGGATTACCTTCGCTGCTGGAGAATGGTCAGTCGGGACATTGAAAGAAGCGGCTGACGATTTCGCGGCAATAGGCAGGGCGCTTGCCGCGGACGGCGAGCTGCGGCTGTGGAGCTGCGAGACGGCATCAGAGGGTGCGGGCGAAGCCTTCATCGAGGCGCTGGGTAAGGCCACTGGCGCGGGCGTTTGCGCGTCTCGGTCGCTGGTTGGCGCAGCCGCTCTGGGCGGCGGCTGGGAACTATCAGCACACGCGGGCGCGTCCACGCCCCTGCCGCCGCTGACCTCGTATGGGCTGGCAAGTTACGCCGGGGTGCTTACGGCGGGTGATCTGACGCTCACCGGAACGATAGCAGCCGGTAACTCTAAAAGTATAAATACGTTCTATCTTATAGATACGACTGCAAGTCCGGCTGCGGTTGTCGGCAGCTTCGTTCTACCTTCTTCGACTAACAGCATTGCCTTTAATTTCGCCATAACGATAACAGTTCCTGATACCACTCACACCTATCAAATATATGAGAGTGGATTTAATCTATACGGCACACTTACGCCTGACGCGGGTAATACTTATACTTTTGCGACAGACGCCACCAATAACGGCCACAACGGCGATACCTTTGCTGGCGGTAGCCTTGCCATCACGAGTGCAGGCCCTCCGGGTCCGACCGGGCCCACGGGTGCGACTGGCGCCACGGGCGCCGGTTCGACGGGAGCTACAGGCGCTACAGGCGCGACAGGCGCGACTGGCGCCACAGGTCCGGTTGGTTCGACTGGCACCACCGGTTCGACCGGCGCGACAGGCTCGACCGGAGCCACAGGTTCGACCGGGGCGACTGGTTCGACAGGCGCAACCGGAGCCACAGGCGCGACTGGTTCGACCGGCGCCACAGGCGCGACTGGCGCGACTGGTGCGACGGGCTCGACCGGCGCCACTGGTTCGACCGGAGCGACAGGTTCGACCGGCGCGACCGGCTCGACCGGTGCGACAGGCTCGACCGGAGCCACAGGTGCGACTGGTTCGACAGGCTCGACTGGCGCAACCGGCTCTACAGGCTCGACAGGCGCAACCGGAGCCACAGGTGCAACTGGTGACACGGGAGCGACCGGCTCGACTGGCGCCACTGGTTCGACCGGAGCGACAGGTTCGACTGGCGCTACCGGTGCGACCGGGGCAACCGGCTCTACCGGCGCAACTGGCTCTACTGGTGCAACCGGCTCGACCGGCGCAACGGGTTCGACCGGAGCGACTGGTTCGACGGGCGCAACCGGAGCCACAGGTGCAACTGGTGACACGGGAGCGACCGGCTCGACTGGCGCCACTGGTTCCACCGGCGCAACGGGCTCGACCGGCGCCACTGGTTCGACCGGAGCGACAGGCTCGACCGGAGCCACAGGTTCGACTGGTTCGACCGGCTCGACTGGCGCGACCGGCTCTACAGGCTCGACAGGCGCAACCGGAGCCACTGGTGCGACTGGTGCGACGGGCTCGACCGGCGCAACTGGCTCGACTGGTGCGACGGGTTCGACCGGTTCGACCGGAGCCACAGGCGCGACTGGTGCGACTGGTTCGACCGGTGCCACTGGTTCGACCGGAGCGACAGGCTCGACCGGAGCGATCGGCTCGACTGGCGCGACCGGCTCTACCGGCGCAACTGGCTCGACCGGAGCGACAGGTGCGACCGGAGCGACTGGTGCGACCGGCTCGACTGGCGCGACAGGCTCTACCGGCGCAACTGGCTCGACTGGTGCGACGGGTTCGACCGGTTCGACCGGAGCCACAGGTGCGACTGGCTCGACCGGTGCCACTGGTTCGACCGGAGCGACGGGCTCGACCGGAGCTACAGGTTCGACTGGTGCGACGGGCTCGACTGGCGCCACTGGTTCGACCGGAGCTACAGGTTCGACTGGTGCGACGGGATCGACCGGCGCCACTGGTTCGACCGGAGCGACAGGCTCGACCGGAGCTACAGGTTCGACTGGTGCGACGGGCTCGACTGGCGCCACTGGTTCGAC
>NZ_VFVX01000017.1:0-123721 GCF_006442395.1 Mesorhizobium sp. B2-3-5
CATCGACAATCCGTTCGGCACGAGATTGTCACCCATGTCTTAGGTACGCTCTGTCACCCATGTCTCCGGGCCGTACAGAAAAGGTGATGGTGCCCAGAGGCGGATTCGAACCACCGACACGCGGATTTTCAGTCCGCTGCTCTACCAACTGAGCTATCTGGGCCTGTTCCGGCTAACGAATGACTCGCGCTCCGGATTTCGCTGGAAGCGCCGTGGGCGCCCCTTGAAAGCGCGTGGGTTATAGCATGGGAATCCGGCCTGTCCAGCGCCTAGGTGCGGATTTTCCGTAGGAAAAGAAATGCGCTTCGATAGGTCGGTTTCAATGCCATGCGCCTGCCCGTCTGGCTTGCCTGTCGTCGCGGAAATCGAACGGCCTCATGCCGCCAACAGCTCGGGGATTTGTTGAAGGCGCTGAGGGGGCCGGCGGAGCGATCCCTATTTCGGCTCGTCGGCGTCGGGGTCTTCCTCGTCGTCGCGGGCGGGAATGATATAGGCGCCCTTCAGCCAGCGGTTGAGGTCGATGTCCTTGCAGCGCTTCGAGCAGAATGGATAGGTCTCGCGCGCCGATGGCTTGCCGCATTCGGGGCAAGGGCGCTTGGGCCGCAGCGGCGTCACCTTGTCGTCGAGGCTCATGGCCGCGCGGACTGCCAGTTTTGGTGGGTCTTGAAACCCTCGCCGGAAAGCAGTGCCACCGTCTCGTAGAGCGGCAGGCCGACGATGTTGGTGTAGGAGCCGACGAGCTTGACGACAAAGGCGCCGGCGAGGCCCTGGACGGCATAGCCGCCGGCCTTGCCGCGCCATTCGCCCGAGGCGACATAGGCATCGATTTCCTCGCGCGGCAGCCGCTTGAAACGCACCCGCGTCTCGACCAGCCGCTGGCGCAGCTTGCCGCCCGGCGTGATCAGGCAGATGCCGGAATAGACCCGGTGCGAGCGGCCGGACAACAGCCCGAGGCAATTGGCGGCGTCATCCAGTGTTTCGGCCTTGGGCAGGATGCGCCGTCCGACCGCGACCACCGTGTCGGCGGCCAGCACGAAGCTCGGCGCATAATCCGTCTCGGTCTTCAGCGAGGCAAGCGCCTTCTCGGCCTTTTCCTGGCACAGCCGCTTGGCCAGTGAGCGCGGATGCTCGGCACGCAACGGTGTTTCGTCGACATCGGCGGGCAGCACACGGTCCGGCTCGATGCCGGCCTGCTGCAAGAGTTCGATGCGGCGCGGGGAACCCGAGGCAAGCACCAGCTTCTGCAAAATGCTCATTGCGTTCCGGCCGGGCCTTGATCTTACTTGAAACGGTAGGTGATGCGGCCCTTGGTCAGGTCGTATGGCGTCATCTCGACCAGAACCTTGTCGCCGGTCAGCACGCGGATGCGGTTCTTGCGCATGCGGCCGGCCGTATGGGCGATGATCTCGTGTTCGTTTTCGAGCTTCACCCTGAACATCGCGTTGGGCAACAATTCCGTCACGACACCAGGAAACTCGAGGACTTCTTCCTTCGGCATTCGATACCTTTGCTTGGATGGCAGTTCCGGCGCCTAGAGCACGATGCCGAAAAGTGTGAAGCGGTTTTCGGACGACATCATGCTCTACTTCTTTGACCTGGAGGCGGATTCGGATTTCAGGTCGAACAGACCCGAAATCATCCGACTCCAGCCGGAATTTCGGCGGAACCTATATGATAATCGTGCGCTTGTGAACACGCTTAATCCGTCGCGTTTTTTGCTTCTGGAAGCAAAAAACGTCGGCTTATGCGCGCCTTCAGCCGCTCGCGGACATCGCGATAGACCGCCATGATCTGTTCGCGCGTGCCGCCGGCATCGGTCGGGTCCGGCGTCGGCCAATATTCGACCTCGACGGCGAGCGAGCGGGTGAGCTCGAGCGCGGCGTGGTGCGCCTCCGGCGCCAGCGTCACGATCAGGTCGAAATAGTCGTCCTCGAGATCGTCCAATGTCCTTGGGTGACGCTCGCCCAGCGACAGGCCTTCCTCGGCAAGCACGGCATCGACGAACGGGTCACGCTCGCCGGCGCGCACGCCGGCCGAGGCGACGAAAATGGTGGCGGGCAGCATCCGGCGCGCCAACTGCTCGGCCATCGGCGAGCGCACGGCATTCATGCCGCACAGGAACAGGATCGAGCGGGGCAGGGCGCCGGGTGCCAGGATCAGCCCCGCCAGTGCAGCACGCAGACCAGCGTGAACAGCCGGCGCGCCGTATCGAAGTCGATGTCGATCTTGCCGGCGAGCCGGTCCATCAGCGTCTGCGAGCCCTCATTGTGCAGTCCGCGGCGGCCCATGTCGATGGCCTCGATATGGCTCGGCGTCGAGGAGCGGATGGCGTCGTAATAGCTTTCGCAGATCATGTAGTAGTCCTTGACGATGCGCCGGAGCGGCGTCAGCGACAGGATATGGGTGACGACCCCGGTGCCGTCCTCGCGCGCCACGGCAAAGACCAGGCGCTGCTCGGCCAGCGACAGCTTTAGCCGATAGGGGCCTGTGCCGCCGTCATTGACGGGCCGGAAACTGTTCTCCTCGATCAGGTCGAAGATCGCTACCGCCCGCTCATGCTCGACATCAGGCGTCGAACGGCCGATCGATTCATCGAGTTCGACATCGATCAGTTTTGCGCGGGTTTGATCGGAGCCCGTCATATCAGCCTACATGTTCAACCGTATGGCGACGGAGCGGCCATGCGCGTCGAGCCCTTCCGCCTTGGCGAGCGTGATCGCCGCCGGCGCCAGAACGCGCAACTGCTCCGGTCCAAGTCTGAGCACCGAGGTGCGCTTGACGAAGTCGAGCACCGACAGGCCCGACGAGAACCGCGCCGAGCGTGCGGTCGGCAGCACGTGATTGGAGCCGCCGACATAGTCGCCGATGGCTTCCGGTGTATGGCGGCCGAGAAAAACGGCGCCGGCATTGCGCATCCGCGACAGGAAGCCTTCGGCATCGTCGATAGCCAACTCGACATGCTCGGCCGCGATGCGGTCGACCAGCGGCAGTGCGGCCTCGATGGTCGGAACTTCGATCACCGCGCCGAAATCACGCCAGCTCGCCGCGGCCGTCTCGCCGCGCGGCAGGCTCTGCAACTGGCGCTCGACCGCCCGTTCGACCGCCTTGCCGAAGGCCGGATCGTCGGTGATCAGGATCGATTGCGCCGACACATCATGTTCGGCCTGGGCCAGCAGATCGGCCGCGATCCAGTCCGGATCGTTGTCGCCATCGGCCACCACGAGTACTTCCGAGGGGCCGGCGATCATGTCGATACCGACCGTGCCGAATACCTGCCGCTTGGCCGCCGCCACATAGGCATTGCCAGGGCCGACGACCTTGGCCACCGGACGGATCGTTTCGGTGCCATAGGCAAGGGCCGCGATCGCCTGCGCGCCGCCGACGCGGTAGATTTCGGAAACGCCCGATATGTCGGCCGCCACCAGCACCAGCGGCGGGATGGCGCCGCCGGAGGCAGGTACGCAGATGGCGATGCGTTCGACGCCGGCAACCTTGGCCGGTATGGCGTTCATCAGCACGGAGCTTGGATAGCTTGCGGTGCCGCCCGGCACGTAGAGGCCGACAGCCTCGATCGCCGTCCAGCGCCAGCCGAGTTCGACGCCGGCGGCATCCGTATAGCGACTGTCCTTTGGAAGCTGCTGCTCGTGATAGGCGCGTATCCGGTCACGCGCGAATTCGAGCGCCTTGATCGTCCCCGCATCGGCGCCATCATAGGCGCTGGAGATTTCGGTCTTCGATACGGCAATGCCGACGCTTCTGAGGTCGGCGCGGTCGAATCGCTTGGAATAGTCGATCAGCGCCGCGTCGCCCTCGGCGCGCACCCGCGCGATGATCTCGCGCGCCGCGGCCTCGACATCGGCGGACACTTCCCGCTTGGTCAGAAGGAAGGCGGCGAAACGCTGCTCGAAATCGGCGTCGGACTGGCGAAGCGTGATGGCCATGAGACGCTCAGGCCCTGTGCACGGGACGCGAGGTGGCTTCCCACGCGCCGCCGATGTCGGCAAGGCGGGCCTCGATGCACTCGACATCGAGCATGATGGTGCCGCCGCCTGAAAAGATCAGTTCGACGATGCCCGCGGGCTTGCTGATCTCGATGAAGCTGATGGCCAGCAGGGACAGAACCTCGGTCGGCCTGTCGCGGGCAATGCCGTTGGTCTTGGCGCCCAACACCCGGTCGAAATGCAGCACCGCCTGGCGCCGCTCGTTATGCTGGCGAAACAGGCCCGACTTCGCCTCCCAGACGAAGCGGTTCATGGTCAACACGAAACGTTTGGCCGCGGGCAGATATTCGAGGTCCGAAACCTTCATCACGGCATCCTGGACATGGGCCGAGACGATGCCCAGGTCCTGGTCGTCGAGCGCGATAAGCTTGAGGGCATTCATGCGGATTTCGCACCTGAAAGTTGACTGTTCAGCCTTCTGTTAGAGCATGATCCCGAAAAGTGGAAACCGGTTTTTGGCAAAGATCATGCTCAGACAAAACAGGCTCTAGGCGGTCTTTTCGAAGCACGCAACCGCGATAGGGGTTCTGCGCCAGGACAATCGCTTCAGGTTTGCACCGCTACTCGTCGCCCTGCCGGGCACTTCTCCCCGTATAGAGACGGGGAGAAGGACGCACCCCGATCGCGGATGCCGGCAGGCAGATAAGGGGGCGGTGCCGACTCGACAATTGCCCATTGGACGCCGACTTGAAGCGGCTGCCTTGGGGTTCTAAGCGGAAATCCGCTCGATCACAGCGCCGCAATTAGACAGCTTTTCCTCCAGCCGCTCGAAGCCGCGGTCAAGATGATAGACGCGGTTGACCGTGGTCTCGCCTTCGGCCGCCAGTCCGGCAATGACCAGCGACACCGAGGCGCGAAGATCGGTCGCCATCACCGGCGCACCCTTCAGTTTCGGAACGCCGTCGACGATCGCCGTCTGGCCGGAAAGCGTGATGTGGGCGCCGAGCCGGGCCAGTTCCTGGACATGCATGAAGCGGTTCTCGAAGATGGTCTCGGTGATGCGCGACTTGCCCTTGGCCATGGTCATCAGGCCCATGAACTGCGCCTGCAGGTCGGTCGGGAAGGCCGGGAAGGGCGCCGTCGTCACGTCGACAGGCGAAATGCCGGCGCCGTTGCGCTTGACGCGGATGCCGGAATTGGTCTGCGTGATCTCGGCGCCGGTCTGTGAAATCACATCCAGCGCGGTCTGCAAAAGCTCGGGACGCGCGCCTTCGAGCACGACGTCGCCGCCGGTCATGGCGACCGCCATGGCGTAGGTTCCGGTCTCGATGCGGTCGGGGATGACGCGTACGCGTGCGCCCGACAGCGCCTCGACGCCATCGACAGTGATAACAGGCGTGCCGGCGCCGGAAATTTTCGCGCCCATGGCGTTGAGGCATTCGGCGAGGTTGACGATCTCGGGCTCGCAGGCGGCGTTTTCGAGCACCGTTTCGCCCTTGGCCAGCGAGGCCGCCATCATCAGCACATGGGTGGCGCCGACCGACACCTTCGGGAACACATAGCGGTTGCCGACAAGGCGGCCATTGCGGGTCTTGGCGATGACATAGCCGGTGTCGACGTCGATATCCGCGCCGAGAGCCTGGAGGCCTTCGAGGAACAGATCGACCGGCCGCGTGCCGATGGCGCAGCCGCCTGGCAGCGACACCTTGGCCTCGCCCATGCGGGCCAGCAGCGGCCCGATCACCCAGAACGAAGCCCGCATCTTCGACACCAGCTCGTAAGGCGCCGTGGTGTCGACGATGTTGCGGGCCGAGAAGTTGATGGTGCGCGAATAGCCCTCATTCTGCTTCTCGCGGCGGCCATTGACGGAATAATCGACGCCGTGATTGCCGAGGATGCGGATCAGCTGCTCGACATCGGCCAGATGCGGCACGTTTTCCAAGGTCAGCGTGTCGTCGGTCAAAAGCGAGGCGATCATCAAGGGCAGGGCGGCGTTTTTCGCGCCCGAGATCGGAATGCTTCCGGCAAGCTCGTTGCCGCCGACAATTCTGATGCGATCCATTGGAGAACGTCCCTCTCGGCCAAAAAGGCCGGTTCAATCGTTTGAGTGTCGGCCCGTCTAGACCATCGGCTGGCTTGGTTCAAGAAATAGCATTTCGCCCATCCCAAGCTAAGTGTGGCCGATTTGAGTTAATCTTTTTGCATTTCCTTGGAAGCGGTGAGCCCGTCCGGCCGCTGGTCGGCCTCGCCGGTGCGGCGCGAGCGCGACTGCGCCTTGCGCTTCTGCAGATTGGCGCGCAACTGCTCGGCAAGCCTGCTTTTGCGGTCGGTGCCGCTGTTTCTCGGTGGAATTGTCTTGCCGCTCATCGTCCCGTCCCGGCCGGCGCCCGGCCAAACCGACATTCAGGGATAGCCAAGATTGTGGCGCCGCCATGTCATTGAAAGCTATCCGGCAAAGGCTTTCACAGAAGCGTTGTTCTTGGCCTTGCGCTTGCCGGTTCGATATGGCAGAAGCCCCGCCATCGGCGGCTGCGGTAGCTCAGTGGTAGAGCACTCCCTTGGTAAGGGAGAGGTCGAGAGTTCAATCCTCTCTCGCAGCACCAGCTTATCTCCGAATCTCGAATTTTATCTGCCTTGACGCCTGGCGTGCGTCGGACAAGCGCTGTTTGGCGCTCCGCGACATGGCTGCCTCCCTTATCGCACCGCCCAACTCGGTCGTTTTCGCGGGCTGACGGCTTGTCGGGCGCTCGGGTCGATGGCTAAATAAACGCTCACAGGGGAAGGGAGCATGGCACTTCACCTTTCGGCGGATGCCCCCGCTTCAGTCGCGGCCGCGCCGCAAAAATATCTCTTTGGCCCGTTCATCGACTTTTTCATGCTTGGCGGAAGCGCGCTTCTGATCCTGCCGGTCCTGTATTTCGTGCCGCTCAGATACGAAGCTGCTGTGACGCTGACGATGTTCTTGCTTTCCCATCTCATAAACCAGCCGCACTTCGGTCATTCGTATCAGATCTTCTATCGCAATTTCGCGCGCAAGGTGCGCGGCGACGGCTACAGCCGCAATCTGCAGATCCGCTATATTTTGGCGGGCATCGTCGTCCCGCTGGCGATGATTGCCTTCTTTGCCTATGGTTCATTGACGGGGAACACCCGGCTGCTCGGCTATGCGACCAACGCGATGGGCTTTTTCGTGGGCTGGCACTACGTCAAGCAGGGCTATGGCATGCTGATGGTCGATGCCGTGCTGAAGCGCAAATTCTTCAGCGATCAGGACAAGAAGGTGTTGCTGTTCAACGGCTATGCCGTGTGGCTGTTCGCATGGCTGCAGACCAACATGGTGATCACCCAGAGGCAGTTCTGGGGTTTGGACTACTACACCTTCGCGGTCCCGCCATGGCTTATCACCATCGCCATGTCGATCGCCGCCGCCTCCTCGGCGGCTACCGCCGTGATGTTCATCAATCGCTGGCGCAGGCATGGTGGCGCGCTGCCGTATAACGGCGTCGTCGCCTATGTCGTGTCCCTCTATGCCTGGATACTGTTCGTGACTTGGAACCCGCTCTGGCTGCTCGTCGTGCCGGCGATGCATTCCTTGCAGTATCTGGCGGTGGTCTGGCGCTATCAGACCAATGTCGAGCGCGACCGCGCGGATGCCGTCGGGAGGCCGGCTTTGAAGCTCCTGTCCATTCTTGGACCGCTGTACAGGCTGCGCGTGCTGGCGTTCATCATCGTGGGCGCAATTCTGGGAGCGCTCGGTTTCTGGCTGGTGCCGATGGCGCTGGTCGACCTCATTCCCTACGACAAGGCAGTGCTCGGCTCGTCGCTCTTCCTCTTCATCGCCTGGATATTCATCAACGTGCACCACTACTTCCTGGACAATGTGATGTGGCGGCGCGGCAATCCGGAAGTCTCGAAATATCTGTTTCGCTGAAGCAGGTTCATTCCGGGCAACCGCCCCTGCGGGACAGCCTTTCGGGCACGAACACGATTCGTTAACCAAGATGCTGTTCATCGGCGTGTCGAGGACTGATGTCCCGTCTGCGTGGTCAAGCCTGCTTGTCAGGTCGAGAGCGTCGAAAGAAGGCTCCGCATCGGCGAAGACGTCAAATCGCCCGAAACAAGAACAATGTGTAAGGCATGAACGTGATCGAAAGCCAACAAAACGCACCCGGCGCCTCCCCTCGTTGGACATGGCTGCCGGCCATTGCGGTCGCGTTCCTTTGCATGTGCGCCACCACTGCATTCGCGGAGACGCGCGCCCTGAAGATCCAACATCTCCATACGGGCGAGAAGGCCGAGATCGTCTTCAAGCGCGATGGACGCTACGATCAGGCGGGATTGAAGAAGATCAATTTCATGCTGCGCGACTGGCGCCGCAACGAGCCGACCAGGATGGATCCGCGTCTGCTCGACCTCGTCTGGCAGGCTTATCGGGCCAGTGGCTCCACAGCCTATATCCATGTGGTCAGCGCCTATCGTTCGCCGGCGACCAACGCCATGCTGCGCGGCCGCTCGAAGGGCGTGGCCCGGGAAAGCCAGCACATGGTTGGCCGCGCGATGGACTTCTTCCTGCCTGATGTGCCGCTGAAGAAACTGCGCGACATCGGCCTCAAGATGCAGGGCGGCGGCGTGGGTTATTATCCGACATCCGGTTCGCCTTTCATCCATATGGATGTCGGCAATGTGCGGCATTGGCCGGGCATCAGCCGCCAGGAACTCGCCAGGGTCTTCCCGAACGGCAACACGCTGCATGTGCCGAGCGACGGCAAGCCGCTGCCCGGCTACGAGCAGGCGTTTGCCGCCTACAAATCGCGCAAGGCCGCCGGCACGCCCAACATCGAGCTGGCAAGCGCCGACAGCGGCCAGCGCAGGCCGGCACGCGGCCTGCTGGCGACGCTTCTGGGCAGTCGCGGCGCGGAAGCGAATGATGTCGCGGAAGCGGTGCCGGCGCCGCGCAAGCCGGCCAAATCCGTTGAAACCAAATCCGTTGAACCGAAGTCCGTTGAAACCAGGCCGGCCGGACAGGGGGGTATCGCTGTCGTGCCGCCGCAGGCAGCCCAGCGGGCGGACATCCAGATGGCTTCCGCCGCTCCGGCTGAAGAACCTCCAGTCGAGCAGCAGGCGAAAACGGCTGAAGCGATCGTCATGGCGATGGCGCCCGGCGCGGTGCCTCTGCCGGCCTTCGCGCCGCGCACCGAGTCTAGGGCGAGTGTTCCGATCCCCGAAACGCCGACCCGCGAAACCGTGCCGTTCACAACAGCCAGCGCTTCCGCGGCGCGGGCCGAACTGTCGGCTGCCAAGCCGGCGGCAGCCAATGCCGAAATTTCCTTGGGCAACACGAATGCCGCTGCCGCAAACGCCGCGCCGGACCTCAACATCCCCTTGCCGACGTGGCGGCCGCGGACAAGCGCCGCGCCTCGTCCGGAGGCCGGATCCGGCGATGTCATCGCTGCCTTGCTGGCCGGGCATCATGCCGATGACGGCCTCGATGGACTGGCCGGCCAGCGGCTGCCGGTCCCCGCGTCGAAACCCGAAGATCGCGTCGGGGCGAGCCCCAAGGCCGACCGTGTCCAGCCGCGCGGCGATGCCGAAGCACCGCCTGTCATTGTGCCCGCTGCGTCGGCCGGCCGGCCGCTCGGGGCGGGCCGTGAGATCGCCGGCAAGGCGGGTTCGACAGCGGCGCCTGTCATTGCCGCCAATTTGATCCGCACGGCGCCGCAGCACGTCTATCTCGACGGATTCCAGCCGCGAGGACAGGCATCCGACCACCGCCGCTTCACCGGCTCCGCGGTGAAGTTCCTGCCCATCGCCAGCTTCAAATAGGTCGACGAACGCACCCGTTGGACATGGCATGCATATTGTGCGCGATACCGGACCGCTGCGATCCGATCTTCGCCTGCTTCGAAGTGATGGCGCAAGCCGTCGCCAATGTGCAACGTGTCAGCATTTGCGCCGGTGGCTCGCCTGTGATCCAAGACGGCACTGGATGCGGGTCACCCCTGCGGTTGGAGCGCTGAATGACTCTACTCACACGTCGCGGGCTTCTCAAAACGGCCGCGGTTGCCGGTGCGAGCGGGGTCGGGCTCGCCGCCATCGGCCGGCTCGGCGGCTGGGCGGTGGCCGCGCCTGAACCCGTGGTGCTGCAGACAGCGAAAATCCAGGCGAAGCTGATGGACGTCGGCCCGACGAGGAATGTGCTGACCTATGGCAGCGCCGGCATGCCGCCGGTGCTCAGGATGAAAAAGGGCGAGCCCTTCGCCGCGCGTCTGGTCAACGCCATCGACGATCCGACAACGATCCATTGGCATGGCATTCGCCTGCCGAACAAGATGGATGGCGTGCCGTTCCTGGTCCAGCCTTATGTCTATACAGGCGACCATTTCGACTACGCCTTTACCCCGCCGGACGCCGGCACCTTCTGGTACCACCCGCATTGCAACACGCTGGAGCAGATGGGCCACGGCCTGACCGGCGTGATCGTGGTCGAGAACCCGAACGATCCGAAATTCGACGCCGAATTTGTCCTCAATCTGCGCGACTGGCGTCTCGGCGACGACGGCCAGTTCATCGAGCAGTTCCGGCCACGCGATGCCGCCAGAACCGGCACCTACGGCACGGTGCGCACCGCCAACTGGCTCGACCAGCCGCAATATGACGCGCCGGCCGGCGGGCTGGTGCGGCTGCGCGTCGCCATCACCGATGTCACCCGCATCTACGCCTTTCGTGTCGATGGCGCGGAGGCTGATGTCATGGCGCTCGACGGCAATCCGGTGCCGCAGCGTTTTTCGCCCGATGCCTTGCTGCTTGGCCCGGGACAGCGCATGGAACTCGCCATCCGCATGCCGGACGAGGAAGGCGCTGTCGTCAGCCTGCGGGATGTCAGGGGCACGAAGCCCAAAATCCTGACGACCCTGCGCGCGATGGGCGGCTCACTCAGGCGAGACATACGCGATCTTGCTCCGCTGGAGGTCAATCCGGTGGCGGATGTCGATCTGACCAGCGCCCAGCATATTTCCCTGGCGCTCAGCGCCACGGCCGAAAACATTCCGAGCAATGGTATCTGCGGTTCACTCGGCTACGGTTTCTGGGCGATCAACAAGGTGCCGTGGCCAGGCGATACGCCGGATCCGACCGCGCCGCTGGCAGAACTGAAGCTCGGCAGGAGCTATGTCATCGACATGGAGAACCTGACGCCGCAATCGCATCCGATGCATCTGCACGGCATGAGCTTCAAGGTGCTGTCGTCGTCGACACGACCGGTTCAGCCGCTGATTTCGGACACCTACCTCATCCAGCCCAACGAGAAGGTGAGCCTGGGCTTCGTCGCCGACAATCCGGGCGACTGGCTGCTGCACTGCCACATCATCGAGCACCAGAAATCGGGCATGACGAGCTACCTAAGGGTGGTTTGAAGCCAAGCCCCGTCGCCAGGTCGCATCGTTGGCGAGCTACTTGCGCAGCTCCGCTTCGATCTCGTCGAGCACCTTGTCCTTGCCGATGCCGGTGAGGAAGGCGAGGCCCTTGATGACCGGCTTGGTCACCGAAGCGGAGATCGGGGTGGTGGAGACGATGAAGTCGACGCCGTCGGCAAGGCCCGGTACTTCGGTCGCCTTTGCCTGCTGGGCGTTGAAGGTCAGGCCGCGCTTCTTCATGGCCTCGGTGACGGCGACATTGACCGCGGTCGAGGTGGCAATGCCCGTGCCGCAGGCAAAGAGAATTGTTTTCTGTCTGGACATCTCTTGCTTCTCCTTGGGTATCAGCCGAGCACGGCACGCACGTCGTCAAGCGTCCTGGCCGACCTCAAGCCGTCCAATGCTTCTGGATTCTGGATGGTGGCCATCACGGATTGCAGCGCTTCAATCTGCTTGTCCTTGTCATTGATGGCAAGGAGGAAGACGAAGCCGACGGGCAGCTTCTCGTCGGGGTCTTCCATGTTGGCGAAGGTCACCGGCTTTCTCAGCGTGCCCATGGCGATGCCGGGTTTCAGCACATGTTCCGGATCGGTGTGCGGCACCGCGACATTGTCGGCGCGTTCCAGCGGCAGTCCCGTCGGGGTGGTTCTTTCGCGATGGACGACCGCGTCGGCATAGGAGCTTTTGACATAGCCAAGGGCCTCGAGCCGGCCGGCCAGGATGCGGATGATCTCCTCATTGGTCGAGGCATCGGATCCGAGCACGATCGCTTCGGGATCCAGAAGCTGCATGAGGCCGTCGGACATGTCTTGCTCCGTTATGGGTCGTGCGCCCGCGAAGGGCGCACGACCGGTTCAAATTGAAGCCGTGTTGGCGTTCAGGCCGTGCCTTCTGCCGGCTCGTCCTCGGCGCCTGCTGCCCGTTCCCAGCCGAGCGTGTTGCGGCGGTAGAGGACGAACAGCGCTGCGATGACCACCGCGATCACGATGATGCCGACAAGGCCAAGTCCCTGGATCGCTTCGATGATTACATAGGGGACCCACAGGAAGCCATCGACCACCGAGGTGATCTGCAGCGCGTCCGCCGGGAGCTTGAAGCCCGACGCGACGGCCGCGCTGGTGAACAGCGGGGCCAGCGCGTTGGCGACGTAGAAGCCGATCGCCAGCGTCACCGTGCCGATCACCACCATGCGGAACACGTTGCCTTTCACCAGAGGCGCGGTCATGGCGACGATGAACGGGATGACCGCCAGGTCGGCGAACAGGATGACGCGATTGCCCGGCAGGATCACCGACAGGATGATCGCGATCGGCACCAGGATCAGCGACGACGAGATCGCGGCGGGGTGGCCGATCAGGATCGCCGAATCGAGGCCGACGAGCAGCTCGCGATCGCCGGTGCGCTTGCGCACGAACTCCTGCGCCGCGTCGGAAACCGGAAGCAGGCCTTCCATCAGGATCTTCACCATGCGCGGCAGGAGCAGCATCACAGCCGCCAGCGTCATGCCGGTGCCCAGCACCTTGGCCAGCACCGTGCCGAGATCGCCTGCATTGTAGAAGGCGATGGCGCCGAGCACGAGGCCGATGATCAGGCCGAGCACCACCGGCTCACCGAACACGCCGAAGCGGCGTTCGATGGTGTCGGTGTTGATGTTGATGCGATTGATGCCGGGAATGCGGTCCATGATCCAGTTCAGGATGATGGCGATCGGCAGGATCTGCGCCGAGGCGAGATGCGGCACTGAGATGCCGGGCACGCCGTAGAATTGCTGCACCGCGCGCGCCGACCAGTCGGCGAAGAGCAGCGAGAGCGCTGCGACAAGGGCGGCAATGGCAATGCCGTAGGCCAGATTGTTGGTAGCGGCGACGACGAGCGAGCCGACAAAGGCGAAGTGCCAGAAATTCCAGACGTCGACGTTGAGCGTACGCGTCATGCGCGTCAGCAAAAGCACGATATTGACCAGGATGCCGACCGGGATGACCCACAGGCCTACCGAGGAGCCGAAGGCGATCGCGGCCGCCGAGGGCCAGCCGACATCGATGATGTCGCGGTGGATGCCGGTGTTGGTGACGATGGCCTTGGCGACGTCGCCGATCGACGTAAACATCAGGCCAAGCACAAGATTGATACCAATGAAGGCGACGCCGATCGTGACAGCGGCGCGAAAGGCCTTGCTGACCCTGGCACCCAGGACCACGGCTATGACGAAAATGACGATCGGCAGCAGAATTGTCGCGCCGAGCGTGTCGATGGCCCCCTTGAGGCCAGCGAGAACAGTATCCATTCTTCCTCCCCCGGAGCCCGAGCCTATGTCTCGCGATGCTCCTTGATCTCACCCAACGCCTCTGCCGCCGCATTGGCACAAAGGCACTCCCAAATTGCGCCTAGACCAATGCACTCCGATCCATCGTCTCGGTGAACATTTGCCTTTGCCAGCAAACGAATGTTTTATTCAGATTGTTCACAACAATGTCAATTGGCAACCCTTTGGGCCAATCGACCAATGCGAAGGCCGCTTTTCCCCGGCCAATTTCGGCTGGAATTGCCGGCCGGAGCCGGTTTCGTTGGCACAGATGGCCGGTCCCTGCTAATCCGGCGAGCAATCAAGAAGCTGTGGACGTCCCTGCATGACCAATGTCGCCCTGACCGGGCTTGCCCGCGATCTCGCCAGCCGCGCCGCCGAGGGCCGTCCGGTGCGCATCGGCGTCATCGGTTCGGGCGAAATGGGCACCGACCTAGTCACGCAAGGCATGCTGATGCCGGGTATTTCGGTTTGCGCCATCTCCACCCGCCGCCCGCACACGGCGCGTGACGCCATCCTTATCGCCTATGGCGACGAGGCGATGGCGGTGGAGGCCGACACGGCATCGAAAGTCACCGGCGCCATCGAGAGCGGCAGGATCGCCATCACCTCCAACGAGATGCTGGTCACCAATCCGTTGATCGACGTCGTCATCGACGCCACTGGCAAGCCCGGCGTCGCCGCCGATTTCGACCTGATGGCGATGGAGCATGGCAAGCATCTGGTGATGATGAATGTCGAGGCCGACGTCACCATCGGCTGCTATCTCAAGCAGCAGGCCGACCGGCTTGGCGTCGTCTATTCGGTCGGCGCCGGCGACGAGCCGTCGAGCTGCATGGAGCTCATCGAGTTCGCTTCCGCCCTTGGCCTGACGATCGTCTCGGCCGGCAAGGGCAAGAACAACCCACTCAACCGCGACGCCGTGCCCGACGACTATCGCGAGGAAGCGATCCGTCGCAACATGAACCCGCGCATGCTGGTCGAGTTCGTCGACGGCTCCAAGACCATGGTCGAGATGTGCGCCATCGCCAACGCCACCGGCCTGGTGCCTGATGTGCCCGGCATGCACGGCCCCAAGGCCGACCGCGACGACCTCGTCAAAGTGCTGATTCCGCGCGAGGATGGCGGGCTCCTCACCAAAAAGGGCGTCGTCGATTACACCATCGGCAAGGGCGTGGCGCCCGGTGTCTTCGTCATTGTCGAGGCGACGCATCCGCGCATCATCGAGCGCATGGACGATCTGCATATCGGCCATGGTCCCTATTACAGCCTGTTCCGGCCTTATCATTTGACGTCGCTGGAAGTGCCGCTGACCGCCGCCCGCATCGTGCTTTTCGGCAAGCCAGACATGGTGCCGCTGCCAAGGCCCGTCGCCGAAGTCTGTGCCGTCGCCAAGCGGGACCTGGCTCCCGGCGAGACCTTCGATGCGATCGGCGAGACCTGCTACCGGTCCTGGACCATGACCGTCGGAGAAGCCCGCGCCCGGTGCGCCGTGCCGGTCGGCCTGCTCGAGGGCGGCAAGGTGTTGAAGCCGGTTGGCAAAGGCGAACTGCTGACCACCGACAATGCGGCCCCCGACCAGACGACGAGGCTGTTCGCCTTGCGCCGGCTGCAGGATGAGATGCTTTATGGAAAATAGGTCGTTGTGGCGCCGTCATGACAAATGCACTACATTGTAGTGGCATATGTCGCTGAGGATCGGCCAATGAATCTCCAGATCAGAGACCCGCGTGCCCGTGAACTGGCACAGCGGCTTGCCGCCAAACGCAAGATTTCGATGACCGAAGCGGTCATCGAAGCGCTTGAGTCTGAATTGAGACGGGAAAGCGGACGCGTTCCCCTGGCGAAGCGGTTGGCTGCCATCGCCGATGACCTTAAAGCCAAGGCCGGCCATGGCGGCCGGCCTGTGAGCAAGGATGAGATCGACGACATGTGGGGACACCCCTGATGTTCGTCGACACCTCCGTTGTCGTGGCAATTCTTTCGGGAGAAGGGGATGCCGCCGAGTGGAGCAACCGGATCGCGGCCGCACCTCTCAAGATTACGTCCGCGCTGGTGGTCCTGGAAGCGGCGATGCGCCTCTCCACCATGCTTGCTATCGAGCCGGTGGTCGCGGAAGCGGCGATAGAAGCCTTTCTGCGCGAGGCCGAAATCGAAATCGTGCCGATCGATGCCAGCGACGCCAAACTCGCGATCAGGGCATTTTCAGACTACGGAAAAGGACGTGGGCACCCCGCGCAGTTGAACCTTGCCGATTGCCTGTCCTATGCTTGCGCAAAGAACCATCGCTCGGTCTTGCTCTACAAAGGCAACGACTTTTCGCACACCGATCTCGCTTGACGGGATATCGGCGCTACTTCCCCAACTCGATTGACCGCAGCCGCGCTGCTTCGACAGCCCGGGTGAGCAGATTGGTCAGCCGGTCTTCGCCCATCAGCACACCAAGCGCGGCCGCTGTCGTCCCGTTCGGGCTGGTCACTTGCTGGCGGAGCACGCCCGGTTCCTCCTGGCTTTCGGCGGCAAGCGAGGCGGCGCCATAGACTGTCTGCATGGCGAGCAGCCTGGCGGTTGCCGCCGGCAGGCCGGCCTTTTCAGCGGCCACCGTGAGCGCCTCGATGAAATGGAAGATATAGGCCGGTCCCGATCCGGACACGGCGGTCACCGCATCCATCAGGCCTTCGTCATCGATGGTGGCGACCTCGCCGCTGGCCGACAGCAGGTCGGCGACGAAACGCTTGGCATCGTCGGAAACCAGGGGATTGGAAAACACCACCATCATGCCCTTGCCGATCGCCGCGGGCGTGTTGGGCATGCACCGCACGATCGGCGCACGCTTGCCCAGGATCTCCTCGAAGGTGGCGACCGGCGTGCCTGCGGCGATGCTGACGAAAGTGGTGCGGCCGTCGCCGAAACGCTTGTAGGCGGTGGTGGCGTCGCGGATCACCTGCGGCTTCACCGCGATGACGACGAGATCAGGCACGGCGTCGGCTGGAATGCCGCCGGCATCCGCTGCCGTGCTGCAGCCGAGAGCTGCGGCACGGTTGCGCAAATCGGTATTGGGCTCGACCACGAAGACCGCCGAAGGCCCCAGCTTGCCGGATTTCAGCCAGCCGCTGAGCATGGCGTAACCCATATTGCCGCAGCCGGCGAGAACGAGCCTGATCGTCATGGAAACCCTCCGAAGGAAGGCTCTGACATAGACGTTCGCGTCTCAGCGGGGAAGCCCTGTCAGGACGGACGGGATGATCGCGCGCCGCGAGCCTCGGTCGTGTGCTGGGAGCCATAGGCGGGAAAGCTTAACGTGCCATTCCGAGGCCCGAATGCGCTGCAATTCCAGTGCTCGAGGTTATGAAAAGCCTATGCACCGGCCTGCCAAAGTTAACCTTTTGTTTCCTATGCTTGTTTAGCGTGGCTTAACGAATGGCCGACCGCCGCTGCCAGGCGGCCAAAGAGTGAAGCTCCAAGAAATGGTCGACAGGGAAAACCGTGAAGACTGGAGGCGCGAGCGTTCATTGCTGGCGCTCGGCCAGGCCATACGCGGTGAGGACGGCAAGGACGCGTCCCTGGTCTCGATAGGGGACCGGGCGGATCCGGCATGGCGCGAAGACGCCGCCACGCGCCATCGCCTGGCCCGTTCACGGCGGGAGACGCGGACGGACCCGACACTGTCGGCCCTCGAAACAGAGCGGCTCCGGCGGGACGGACAGCCGAGAGCGACTGCACAGCACGACGACCTCGTGTCGATGCGCGAACTGGAGCGTGAGGCCGCCGCCAAGCGCACCGTCTATGAACAGTTCCTGCTGCGCGCCAAGGAACCCGGCGAACAGAAAGACATCAACACCGCCAACATGAATGTGATCTCCAAGGCCTTCGCGCCGCTCGAGGCGAAAGGCCCGTCACGGGCCGTGATGGCGCTTGCGGGCCGGCTCCTGGGTTTTGCCTCCGGTGTCGGCCGTGCGCTGATGGCGAGGCTGCGCAATGCCATGTCCCGCAAGCCATCCGACGAGGCTGACGACGGCATTTCCAGCGCGTTAGCCGCTTTTGGTGAAAACGCTCGGGCGGCGGATGCCGCCATGCCCTCCGGCCATCCGAATCTGGATTCGGTCTTCATGCCTCGGCCAGTGGTGTCGGACTATCCGCGGCCGTCTTTCCCCCCGGGCTTCGATACGACTTATTCCAGGCCGATGGGGCCGCCGTCGCGGTCACCCCTGCTGCCGCTGCCGGTCTATCCGGCTCCGCCGCCCTATCCCCATGCACAGCAGGCGGGGTATCCGCGGATGCGGCCGTGGCAGGCGCCATCGCCGGCAGGCTACCCCTACACTCAGGCTATGGCGGCGCCCTATGCCGGGCACATACCGTATCCACCGCAGCCCCCCGCATCGCCGCAACCATCGGCCTACCCGGTGCAGCCGCCGGTGGAACCCTCGCAAGTCGAGGAAGGTGCCGAACAGGCGCCGATCGACGAAATTCGCGCCAGCCTGCGGGAGTTCCGCGATGCGGTCCGCGAACTCGCCGAGAGCCGCGCCCGCCGCCGCTACTTCTGAGCCACAAGATAGGTTGCCGAGGCCGAACAAAACCATCCCGATTTCGCGTAAACGGCATGGGACGGCGCTTTGACGGGATTGCGTGCAGGAATTTTCGTGACAATGCCGCGCTGCATGGTGCCGGCGCGCATTGTGTTTTGTGAACGCGCGTTGGGTAAAACGGTGTTGAGGGTGCTTCATGGCTGATGTGATCGACGGAAAAAGCGTTGCCGAAGACGTGGTGCGGACGGTGAAGACCCTGACCGCCGAGCTGGTCGCCAAGGGCAACGCCAAGCCAGGTCTCGCCGTGGTCATCGTCGGCGAGGATCCGGCGAGCCAGGTGTATGTCGCCTCCAAATCCCGTACCGCGAAGGAATGCGGTTTTCATTCGCTGCAACACACGCTGCCGGTCGACACGTCGCAGGAAGCCCTGCTTGAGATCATCGGCGAGCTCAACGCCGATCCGGCCGTCAACGGCATCCTGGTGCAGCTTCCGCTGCCTGCCCATATCGACGCCGGCAAGATCATCCAGGCCATCGCGCCCCAGAAGGACGTTGACGGCTTCCATTTCATCAATGTCGGCAAGCTTGGCACCGGCGAACTCGACACGGCCTTCGTTCCCTGCACGCCCGCGGGCTCGATGCTCCTGATCGAGCGCGTGCGCGGCAAGGATCTGTCCGGCCTCAACGCCGTCGTTGTCGGCCGCTCCAACATCGTCGGCAAGCCGATGGCCAATCTGCTGCTCGCCGCCAACTGCACTGTCACTATCGCCCATAGTCGCACCAAGGACCTGCCGGCGCTTGCCCGCACGGCCGACATCCTCGTTGCCGCCGTCGGTCGCCCGGAGATGATCAAGGGGGATTGGGTGAAGCAAGGCGCCACCGTCATCGATGTCGGCATCAACCGCATCCCCGCGCCCGAGAAGGGCGAGGGCAAGTCGCGCCTGGTCGGCGACGTCGCCTATGCCGAAGCGGCCAAGGCGGCAGGCGCCATCACGCCGGTGCCCGGCGGTGTCGGGCCGATGACCATTGCCATGCTGATGGCCAATACGTTAGCTTCGGCCTACCTTGCGGCCGGGTTGAAACGGCCCTCCTTCTGAGCCCGGGTTGACCCTGAAAGCCGCAGCTTTGCCGAACCCCAACATTTCTCCGGAACGGCCGGTCACGACTGATCCCGTTCAGGGCGGCCGGCAGTTCGCGTTCCTGCTGGTCGACAAGTTTTCCATGTTCTCGCTGGCCGCCGCGATCGACACGTTCCGCTCGGCGAACCGTCTGCTTGGCCGCGATTTCTATGGCTGGACCACGGTGTCGGCCGATGGCGATCCGGTGATGGCGTCCAACGGCCTGCCGCTGAAGATCGACTACAGCGTCGCCGACCTGCCGCCCGTCGACATCCTCTTCGTCTCGGTCGGCCTGACGACGGAATTCCCCGGCAAGAGCAAGGTTCTGGCGGCGTTGCGCAGTTGGGGCCGGCGTGGCAATGCGCTTGGCGCGCTGTCGGTCGGATCCTACCTCCTGGCCGAGGCCGGCCAGCTCGACGGTTACCGCTGCACCATCCATTGGGAAAACCGCGCCGGCTTCATGGAGCGTTTCCCCGATATCAACTGCACCGGCAATGTCTTCGAGATCGACCGCAAGCGCTACACCTGTGCCGGCGGCACCACCTCGATCGACCTGATGCTGGAGATCGTGCGCGGCGATTTCGGCTCGAACCTCGCCAATGGCGTCGCCAACCAGTTCCAGCATGAGCGCATCCGCTCGGCTGGCGACCGCCAGCGCGTCGGGCCCGAGCGCGATCTGACCGGCAAGTCGGAGAAGCTGCGGCGCATCGTCGAACTGATGGCCGATCACCTCGACGAGCCGCTCTCGGCGGTGCAGCTTGCCAAGTCGGCCGGCCTTTCCGTGCGCCAGGTGGAGCGCCTGTTCCTGCGCCATCTCAATGTCACGCCGGGCCGCTACTACATGCGGTTGCGGCTGGAGCGGGCGCGCGAATTGCTGCGCCAGACCAACATGCCGATCCTTGATGTGGCGATCGCCACCGGCTTCACCTCGCATTCCTATTTTGCCCAGAGCTACCGGCTGCAGTTTGGCCGGCCGCCTTCCGAAGAGCGCCGCACCACCTACTGAGCCGCTTCGCGGCGATGCCCCACCCGGCGCCGGGCGCATGAGCGACTTGGCGCGTGCCGGGCTTGTGTCCGGACGTGGCGTCCAATAGCTTCCCAGTGCGGACGAGGGCTAACTCAGGAGATTTCGATGACGGTACTTGCGCGGGGCGTCGCTGCGGCGGTCCTCCTGTTTTTCATGACGGCGGCCGGCGTCGCTGCCAACCGCGTCATCATCATCCTGGATGCTTCAGGCTCGATGTGGGCGCAGATCGGCGGCAAGCCCAAGCTCGAAATCGCCCGTGAATCGCTGAGGACCGTGCTTCAATCGGTTCCCGCCGACGAAGAAATTGGTTTGATGGCCTATGGCCATCGCGAGAAAGGCAGCTGCGAGGACATCCAGTTGATCGTGCCGCCCCAGCCTGGCTCGGCAAGCGCCATCACCGACGCCGCCGACAGTCTGAAATTCCTCGGCAAGACGCCATTGACGGCAGCCGTCAAGCAAGCGGCCGAAGCGCTGAAATACACCGAGGACAAGGCGACCGTCGTCCTCATCACCGATGGGCTCGAGACTTGCGGCGGCGACCCCTGCGCGCTCGGCAAGGAGTTGAAGGCATCCGGCGTCGATTTCACCGCCGATGTCGTCGGCTTCGGCCTGACCGCTGACGAAGGCAAGCAGATCGCTTGCCTCGCCGACAACACCGGCGGCAAGTACATCCAGGCCTCCGACGAGAAGGCGCTGCAGGAAGCCTTGATCCAAACCGTCGCTGCACCGGCGCCGGCACCCGCGGCTGAACCAGCGCCAGCTCCCGCCCCGGCACCCGCGCCGGCACCCGCGAAATCCGAGTTCAATTTTCAGCCGAGCGTGGTGATGGCCGAAGGTGGCGAGCCGATCACCGACGGCAATGCCTGGGAGATCTACAAGACGAAGTCGGACGGTTCACGCGGCGATTCCGTCACCACCGAATACGGCAACTACAACGGCAATCTCGACCCCGGTGACTATGTTGTCATGGCGCGTGATGACGAAGCCAAGGTGGAGCAGAAGATCAAGATCGAGGCCGGCCAGGTCTACAAGCCGCTCTTCACCTTGAACGCGGGCACCGTGCTCATTCATCCCAAGGCCTATCAAGGCGCCGATATCAGCAGCCAAGCCCGTCTGGATTTTGCCTATCCGGGCGGCAGCACCACCCACTATGGCGACTCAAAGGTCGTTGTCCCGGCGGGTGAACAGAAGGTCACGGTTCAGATTGGCAGCGGCTCGCTGACGGAGACCATTCAGCTGGCCGCCGGGCAGACAATTGAAAAGGATGTCGTGGTCGGCGTCGGCCATGCCGTCCTCAATGCCTACTACACATCGGGCGGCGATAAGGCCGACAATTCGGGCATCGGCTTCGAGATCGTCAAGGCGAAGAAGAAGATCGATGGCAGCCGCGACAGCGTCGAACATTCCTATGGCCCCGACAGCAAGTTCTGGCTGCCGCCCGATGACTATGTGGCGGTCAGCACGCTTGATCTTGCCGTCGTCGAGCAGCCCTTCAGCATCAAGGCCGGCGACAATCAGGACGTGAAGGTGACGCTCGATGCGGGTGTGCTGGCCATGACCGCCCCCGGTGCCTATTCGATCGAGGTGCTGTCGCCGAAAAAGGATATCGAGGGCAAGCGCAAGTCACTCGGCCTGAGTTATGGCGACACCTGGCAGCAGACCGTTCCGGCCGGCGACTATGTGGTTGTCCGTCACATGTCCGACGAAGGCCACGACAAGGAAATGCCGGTGACGGTGAAAGCCGGCGAACGCGCCGAGATCACGGTCCAGCCGTGATGCCGTTTTCCGCTGGTCGTAAAAAGGACGGCTTCGAGCCGCCCTTTTGCGTATGAACTCAGGCGGTCCCGAACGCGCTGGCGCCGTGGTCGGCGCGGCCCACCAGCTGCCGCAAGCCGGTGAAAAGCTCGCGCCCGAAACCGAACTCGTTGCCGATGAGGTCGGCTTCGGCGGCGCGGCGCAGCGCGAATTCCGTCCCCGGCACCAGCACCTCCAGCGTTCCGGCATCGGCGTCGAGGCGGATGATGTCGCCGTCATGGATCCTGGCGATCGGCCCGTCCTCGACCGCCTCCGGCGTCACATGGATCGCCGCCGGCACCTTGCCGGAAGCGCCAGACATCCGTCCGTCGGTCACCAGCGCGACGCGCTGGCCGCGATCCTGCAAGATGCCGAGCACGGTGGTCAGCTTGTGCAGTTCCGGCATGCCGTTGGCCTTCGGCCCCTGGAAGCGGATGACGGCAATGAAATCGCCGGTCAGCGTGCCAGCCTTGAAGGCGTCGTTCAGGCCCTGCTGGCTGTCGAACACCTTGGCCGGCGCCTCGATGATGCGCCGTTCCGGTTTGACCGCGGAGGTCTTGATCACGGCGTGGCCGAGATTGCCCGAAAGCACCTTCAGGCCGCCCGTCGGCTGGAACGCCTTGTTGAACGGCGCCAGCACCTTTTCATCGCCGCTGGCGCGCGGCGCGGCTTCACGCACCACGCTGCCCTCGGCACCGAGCTTTGCCTCGACCGCATAGGGCCGCAAACCTTCGCCCCACACCGTCTGCACGTCCTCGTGCAGCACGCCCTCGTCGAGCAATTCCCGGATCAGGAAGCCGAGGCCACCGGCGGCGTGGAAATGGTTCACGTCGGCAAGGCCGTTCGGATAGACGCGCGCCAGGAGCGGCACTGCTTCCGAGAGGTCTGAAATATCCTGCCAGGTCAGCGCGATGCCGGCCGCCGCCGCCATGGCGATCAGGTGGATGGTGTGGTTGGTCGAGCCGCCGGTGGCGTGCAGGCCGACGACGCCGTTGACGATCGAACGCTCGTCGATCATGCGCCCGACCGGCGTATACGCATTGCCGAGCGCGGTGATCGCCAGCGCCCGCTTCGTCGCCTCGCGGGTCAAGGCTTCGCGCAACGGCGTGCCGGGATTGACGAAGGAGGCGCCGGGCGTGTGCAGGCCCATGATCTCCATCAGCATCTGGTTGGAATTCGCCGTCCCGTAGAAAGTGCAGGTGCCCGGCCCATGATAGGATTTGGACTCCGCCTCGAGCAGTTCGGGCCGTCCGACCTTGCCTTCGGCATAGAGCTGGCGGACCTTGGCTTTCTCGTCATTGGGCAGGCCGGTCGTCATCGGCCCCGCCGGAATGAAAACCGCCGGCAAATGGCCGAAGGTCAGCGCCGCGATAACCAGTCCGGGCACGATCTTGTCACAGACGCCGAGATAGACGGCGGCGTCGAACATGTTGTGCGACAGGCCGATCGCGGCGGCCATGGCAATCACGTCGCGCGAAAACAGCGACAACTCCATGCCGGGCTGGCCTTGTGTGACACCATCGCACATTGCCGGCACGCCGCCGGCCACCTGGGCGATGCCGCCGGCCTCGCGCGCGGCCTCCTTGATCAGGGCCGGGTAGGTCTCGAAGGGCTGATGCGCCGACAGCATGTCGTTGTAGGAGGTGATGATGCCGAGATTGGGCACCTTGTCGGCGCCGAGCGCCAGCTTTTCCGAAGGGCTGCAGACCGCAAAGCCATGGGCAAGGTTGCCGCAGGACAGCACCGACCGGTTGGCGGTCTGGTTCGATGCGCTGGCGATACGGCCGAGATAGGCCTCGCGGGCCGCCTTCGAACGTTGGCGGATGCGTTCCGTGATGGCTTCGATGTCGCGTCTTGCGGTCATGTCGGTCGGTCCTTTCAGACGAGGTCCCGGAAACATCCTCCCGCGGTTGCCGGAACCACAGTAAACGTGAAATCAGGGCGCCCAGAAAACCTCTACGGGTCTGGGAGCGGCGTCGAGTACGGCTCGGATCGGCTTTCGCGGCCCGGGCGCGACAGCGCCGTCGAAAGCGGTGCGCTTATCCTCGCCTTCTATGTGCAGCGCGATGAAACCGGCGTCGATGATGCGCGCCAGCGAGAGCGTCAGTCGTGGCTCGCCGGCACTTGCCGCGTGAACCGGCAGGATGATCCGGTCGGATGCCGGATCGAGCAACCTCGGCAGACCGTCGGCATCGGGAAAGAACGAGGCGGTGTGGCCGTCCGGCCCCATGCCGAGCACCACGACATCGAGCGGCCAGGGCAGGGAGCGCAATGCCGCATCGTCGGATGCCGCCGCAGCCTCGATGCCGGCGGCCTCATGATAGAGCGGCACGAAACGCGCCGCTTTGGCCGCGTTCTGCAACAGATTGGCGGCCACCAGCCCGGCATTGGAGCGGGGCGAGGAGGCCGGCACGAAGCGCTCGTCGACCAGCGTCACGATCACCTTGTCCCAGGCGATCGGCGCCGCCGAAAGTGCGGCGAAGAATTTCGCCGGCGTCGCACCGCCGGAGACAGCCAGCAATGCCGTGCCGCGCTCGGCCATCGCCTTGGTCAGGTGGTCGGCAACGCGACCGGCCAGCGCCGCGGCCAGTGCCGGGCGGTCGGGAAAGGCGTTCCAGTTGTAGCTGGTGCTGTTCAATTGCTCTCGTGCCATGTCCGCCCGTCGCGTTCGATCAGTGCTATCGAGGCCGATGGCCCCCAGGTGCCTGCCGTATAGCCCTGTGCTTCCTGCCTGGCGCTTTCCCAGGCGTTCTGGATCGGGTCGATCCATTTCCACGCCGCCTCGACCTCGTCGCGGCGCATGAACAGCGTCTGGTTGCCACGGATGACATCCATGATCAGCCGCTCATAGGCGTCGGGCGCGCGGCCGTCGAAGGATTGCGCAAAGCTCATGTCGAGCGAGATCTGGCGCAGCCGCATGCCGCCCGGACCCGGATCCTTGATCATGATGAACTGCTTGACGCCTTCGTCCGGCTGCAGCCGGATGACCAGCTGGTTGGCGAAGATGGGGCCGGCACTGTCGCCGAAGATCGAATAGGGGATCGGCTTGAACTCGATGACGATTTCCGAGACGCGGGTCGCCAGCCGCTTGCCGGTCCTGAGATAGAAGGGAACGCCGGCCCAGCGCCAGTTGCCGATTTCGGCCCTGATGGCGACGAAGGTCTCGGTGTTGCTGTCCTTGCCGAGTTCCTCGACATATCCTTTGACCGGACCGCCGGCGGACGCGCCGGCGCGATACTGGCCGCGTACCGTGTGTTTCGGCGCCTCGTTGCCGTTGATGCGCTTCAGCGCCCTCAGCACCTTCAGCTTCTCGTCGCGCACGGCGTCCGCGTCCATCGAGGACGGCGTTTCCATGGCAACCAGGCACAGGAGCTGCAGCATGTGGTTCTGCACCATGTCGCGCAGCGCGCCGGCCTTGTCGTAGTAGGTGACGCGATCTTCCAGGCCCACGGTCTCGGCGACGGTGATCTGTACATGGTCGATTTGGGCGGAATTCCACAAAGGCTCGTACAGCGCATTGGCAAAGCGCAGCGCCATCAGGTTCTGCACCGTCTCCTTGCCCAGGTAGTGATCGATGCGGAAGATCTGGCTTTCGTGGAAATCGTCGCCCACGGCGTCGTTGAGCGCGCGCGCCGAGGCAAGGTCGCGGCCGATCGGCTTCTCCAGCACGATGCGCGAGTTCGGCGTGATCAGCTTATGCTCCTTGAGCTGGTGCGAGATATCGCCGAACAGCGCCGGCGCCACGGCCAGATAGAAGGCGCGTATGCAGTCGCTGTCGCCGATCGCCTTCTTCAACTTGTCGAAGCCGGCGCCGGTGGTCGCGTCCGCCGCGACGTAGGTTAGCCTCGCCAGGAATGTTGCCAGTTCCTTCGGGTCGATGTCTGCTGGCTTCACATGGTCCGAGATCGCCTGCTTGGCAAAGGCCCGGAATTCCTCGTCGCTCATCTTCGAGCGCGACGTGCCGATGATGCGCGTCGGCTCGGAGAATTGATGGTCGCGCTGGCGATAGTAGAGCGACGGCAGAAGCTTGCGCTCCGACAGGTCGCCGGTACCGCCGAAGATGATGAAGTCGAAAGGGTCGACGGGGATGATCTGGCTGGTCATGGTCTGTCCGCTTTGACGCCGCTCGCGAGTATGCGGCTGATATATTCTAATCGATTTAAATTTTCCAGTGCCATGGTGTCACATCAAGGACCGATCGCTGGATAATGCGTGGGTCCACATGTGCGCTTGACACTGGCGACAGCCGGAGGCTTGTCGGTGAACGAAGACTCCAGAAGCTTTCGCAGTTGCAGCATAGAACGTGAATGTGACGAAAGCTAAGGGGGAAATCTCGCGGTGTGGACCGCATCGCCGTCAGCCTGTTGTGCAAGCTGTGGAATGATCTCGAGGATATCAATGAGCGGGAAAAGCATGCGTCTGGAAAACAAGGTTGCCGTCATCACCGGTGCGGCCTCGGGCTTTGGCGAAGGCATGGCCAGGCGCTTTGCCGAGGAGGGCGCCAGGGTCGTTGTCGCCGATCTCAACGCCAAGGGGGCGGAGCGCGTCGCCGGCGAGATCGGCGAGGCGGCGATCTGGACGCAGACCGACGTTTCGCTGCGCTCTGAATTCGACGAGATGGTCTATGCCGCCAAAAGCGCCTTCGGCCGTATCGATATCATGGTCAACAATGCCGGATTCACGCATCGCAATAGCGACATGCTCAAGGTTGACGAGGAAACCTTCGACCTGATCACGGCCGTCAACATGAAGGCGATCTACCATGCCGCCCTTGCGGTGGTGCCGATCATGGAGCGGCAAGGTGGCGGCGTCATCCTGACCACGGCCTCCACCGCGGGGCTGCGGCCACGGCCCGGTCTCACCTGGTACAATGCCTCGAAGGGTTGGGCCATCACCGCCACCAAGTCGATGGCTGTGGAACTCGCGCCGAAGAACATCCGCGTCAACTGCCTCTGCCCGGTCGCCGGCGAGACGGGCATGCTGGAGAAGTTCATGGGCGTCGATACGCCCGAAATCCGCGAGACATTCCGCGCCTCGATTCCGCTCGGCCGGCTGTCGACGCCGCTCGATATCGCCAATGCGGCACTGTGGCTGGCATCGGACGAAGCCGCTTTCATCACCGGCGTGGCGCTGGAGGTCGATGGCGGCCGCTGCATCTGAAGCGCATCTTCGACAAGCCAGGCAATGGCAATCGTCGATTTGACCGCAACCGGCCTCGATTTGACTTGAGGTTCCCGCGGCCTAGAGTTCTTTCCGAGGCCAGGGGCCGGTGCGATGAACGCGAGATTGCGGAAAGTTCGCGAAAACCTGCGGCAGCGCGTCAGGGCCTACAGGGCGAGGCGCGCCCGCGCGAAAAGCAAGGCGACCTTCATCGGCGTTACCGGCAGTTCGGGAAAATCGACCGTCACGGCGCTGCTTGGGCATATATTGGCCGCCCATGGGCCGACCTATGCGCGAGTTTTCGCCAACACCATCAAGTCGCTGGTCAGCACGCTCTACAAGCGCATGAAGCGAGCGGGCGAGGTCGATTATGTCGTTTTCGAAGCTGGGGCCTTTGGCATCGATACGATCCGGCCAATGGCGGAAATGCTGCAGCCGCATGTGGCTATCGTCACCATGGTTCGCCTTGAGCATTTTGCCAGTTTCAGGACCCTGGAAAACATTGCCGTCGAAAAACGTGCATTGGTCGAGGCGTTGCGGCCGGACGGCCTTGCCGTCCTCAATGCCGACGACCCCCTGGTGGCCGGCATGGCTGAAGGCGCCAGATGCCGTGTCGTCACCTTCGGCAGGTCGCAACTGGCCGATTATCGTGTGACAGACATTCACGCCGCCTATCCGGATCGGCTGACGCTTTCGATCCATTGGCGCGGAGGCGTACTTGAGCTTCAAACGCCATTTCCAGCCGAGCACTTCTGGTTGCCGACCGCTGCTGCCGTGGCGACGGCGCTCGAACTCGGTGTTCCGCCGGACAAGATTGCCACCCAGATGGCGACTTTCCAGCCATTGGCAAATCGCTGTGCAGTGCTTGTCACCGAAGGCGGTCCGCAATTCGTTGTCGATGCCGCCAAGGCACCCTGGCATTCGATCGATCTTGCCTTGGATGTGATGGCCAAGGCGAGTGCTGGCCGAAAACGCATCGTGCTTGGCCAGATTTCGGATTATTCCGGCTCGACCAAGAAATACGCCTACGCCTACCAAACCGCGCGGGAAATCGCCGATCAGGTGATCTACGCCGGTGACAATGCGCATCGCTCGGGGGCGGGGCAGGCTGACCGCGACAGCGGCCGATTTGTCGAGCTTCGCACGGCGAAGGAAGTCTCCGACCACATCAAGCGCACGGCGGTGCCGGGTGAGCTGATTCTCCTCAAAAGCTCTTCAAACCTTCACCTGGAGCGCGTGGCGCTCGCCTGGACGCATGATGTCAGATGCTGGATTCCCGTCTGCGGCAAGCGGGAGGGCTGCGATACTTGCGGCCTGTACGAAGTTCCTTTCGAGCAGCATGGCGAGCATGTCAGGCAACGCAGGCGCGCCAAAAGATGGCAGCGGCTGCGACGCATGTTCGGCGGCAGGTCGTCGTAGTCCCGGCAGCTGAGGCCGGCCTCGGCTGCACATGCGCAAGTCCGTTACGCGCCGGTCTTGATATAGCTCTTGTAGACCCAGCCGGTCTTGCCGTTATAGACGATCTGGCACCACTTCTTGCAGCTCATCACCTGCACCGAGGTCTTGGCGGGCACCGTGACGATGGCGGCTGCATTCTTCTTCGGACTGCTGCGCATGGTCACTGGCCGGAGAATTCGCCCGGTGCCGGCCGCAGCTGCCTTGTGCGGCTTGGCCTTGTCCTTGCCGCCATTATCCTCGGCCGCCGCCGGCTGCTGTTCCGGTACTTGCGGCTGAACCTCCGGAATGGCGGCAGTCTGTGCGCCATCGGGATTGCTGGCTGCCGCCGGTGCTGGCGCGGCAACCTTGGCCAGCTCGGTGGCGGCATCGTTGTCGGCCGACGGTTGAGCAAACGCCGCCACGGCGGCTGGTTTGTCCGTCGGCTGCTCGGTCTTGCCTGCGGTCGGGCCGGTGGAAGCCGGGGCGGGAGCCGATACGGTTTTTGCCTGCGAGCCGGTCCAGCGAGGGTCATTGGCCGCAAGCGCGGGAATGGCGGCCTCGGCGACAGCCACGGCCGGTGAAACCTGATTGGCCTTGTGCGCCGCCCGCGGCACCGCTGCCGCGGCCACTGTCGTTCCCGATGGGGCGATCTTCGTCGTTTTCACGGGGGTGGCCGGAATCGTCTGTTCAGTGCTGGCGACCGCTTGCCGCTCGCTAGCCGGCAATGCCAGCCAGAGCGCGACCGCAGCCACGCCAAGCAGCGCGGCGGTGCCGATCGCGGCAATCACCAGATGAGAATTCGAACGGACTTCCTGCCAAAAGGACGGACGCATGTCATAGCCGAACTGCATGGCAAAGCGCCGACGTTCCGGAGCACCGAAACTGAAGGGCTCTTTCACTCTTGCCACCTCCATAAGCGGGCCGGTGTTCTCTCGATCAAATCCCGCAAATCATGCGTCTGATCAGCATCGGTCCCAAAAAACGCGGGAAGGCCCGCAACAATCCCCGAACAATCGCCCAGATGCGGACCTTTCGCCCGCGATTGTGGCATCAGTGCGCCATTATGAGAGATTCTGCGCTTTTGCCGGGAATTCCGCAATGTCCCGCCCGGGCAACAAATATTACATGGATATTACAATATTATATGGGATCGTGATCGCACGGGGTCGTGGCGATCCCAAGCGCACGGCGTCGAAAGGGGTTCAGTCGACGCCCTTTAGCCCCTATTTTCGTGAATGTCGTTCGCCCGAAAAGCGGGTCGCTTTCGGGCGACATGCATCAGATCCTGTCGCGCAGCGCGAACCAGTTGAGCGCCAGGAAAAGCAGCGGCGCGCGCAAACGGCGGCCGCCGGGAAATGGCGGAATTTTCAGGTCCTCGATCAGTTTCAGCCGGTCGCGGTTGCCGGCGACGGTCTCCGCGTAGAGCTTGCCGAAGAAGTTCGACAGCGTGACGCCGTGGCCGGAATAGCCGCCGGCCGAGATCACATTCGGCATCACTTCGCGCACAAACGGTTTTCTCGGCATCGTGATGCCGACATAGCCGCCCCAGCCATGGGTGATCTCGACATCACTCAGCGCCGGATAGAGTTCGGCGATCTGACGGCGGATATGGATGTGGATATCTTTTGGGTCGTTGACGCCATAAACCTCGCGTCCGCCGAAAAGCAGCCGGCCGTCCGCCGACTTGCGGAAATAGCGTACGACGAAGCGCGAATCATCGACCGACTCGCCGCCTGGCAGAACTTCTGAATTCGCTCCCAAGGGCACTGTCGCGCCGATGAACGACCCGATCGGCATGATGTGCGCGGCGCTCACCGGCTCGAGCGTACCGCCATAAGCATTGACGGCGATCAGGCATTTCTGAGCGCTCACCGTACCTCTCGGCGTCGAAACCTTGACCTTGCCGCCAGCGGAAATGATGCCGGTCGAAGATGTCCCTTCGAAGAGCCGCGCGCCTGCCTTTGCCGCCACCCGCGCCGTGCCGATCACCAGCTTCATGGGATGGATATGGCCGGTGCCGGTATCGCGCGTGCCGCCAAAATAGGCGATCGAGCCCAGCCGCTCCGCCGTTTCCTTGGCATCCATGAACGAGATGTGCGGGTAGGAGAAACGTTTGGCCATGATCTCGGCATGCGCCTTGTAGTCGTCGACATAGCGCGGCTTGTGCGCCACCGAAAGCTGGCCCGGCACGTAATCGATCTCGATCTGGTTGGCGGCGGCGAATTCAAGCAGATGCGCCTTCGCCTCCTCGGCGAGATCGAACAGCGCCTTGGCGCGGGACAAGCCGTATTCAGCCTCGAGATCCTCGGCCCAGGCGCGCTGCCCAGTGCCAAGCTGACCGCCATTGCGCCCGGACGCGCCATCGCCGAAGCGGTGAGCTTCGATCAGGACGACATTGGTCCCTGCCTTGGCCAGATGCGTCGCCGCCGACAGACCAGTGAAACCGCCGCCGATGATGACCACGTCACAGGTCCGGTCACCGTCCAGCGCCGGATATTCAGGCCGTGGCCCGGCCGTATCCTCATACCAGGAGCGGCCGGGAGAAATCGGGGATTGGTAAGGCATCGTACGGTGAAGACTCGGGTGTTCGTAGAGCGGTATAGTGAATAATGAGTGAGTAGTCAGTAGTCAGTAGTGAGTAAGTGAGTAGTGAATAGTGAAATGGTGGAGGACGATCCTACTCACTACTCACTACTCACTACTCACTACTCACTACTCACTACTCACTACTCATTATTCACTCAGCCATCACACATTCAGCAGCAGATATTCCCTCTCCCACGGACTGATCACCTCCATGAAGGTCTCGAATTCCGCCCGCTTGATCGCGGCGTAGGTGGCGGCGAAGGACTTGCCCAGGATCGCGCCGAGTTCTTCGTCGCCTTCGAACAGGTCGACGGCTTCGAGCAGGCTGCGCGGCAGGTCGATCTCGTCGGCATTGGCGGTGGTCAGCACCGGCGGTTCGGCCTTGATCTTGTTGGTGATGCCGATCAGTCCGCAGGCAAGCGAAGCCGCCAGGGCCAGGTAGGGATTGGCGTCGGAGGACGGGATGCGGTTTTCAACGCGTCGCGCCGCCGGGTCGGAACGCGGTACGCGGAACGCCGTGGTGCGGTTGTCATAACCCCATTTGTTGTTGACCGGAGCCGAGGCCGCCTGTGTCAGCCGGCGATAGGAATTGACATAGGGCGCGAACATCACCAGCGCGTTCGGCACATGCTTCTGCATGCCGCCGATGAAATGGAAGAAGTCCTCGGTTTCCGAGCCGTCCTCGGCCGAAAAGATGTTCCGGCCCGTCTTCTTGTCGATGATCGACTGATGGATATGCATGGCCGAGCCCGGCTGGCCCTGGATCGGCTTGGCCATGAAGGTCGCATAGATCTCATGCTTGAGCGCCGCCTCGCGAATGGTGCGCTTGAACATGAACACCTGGTCGGCAAGCTCGACGGGATCGCCGTGGCGCAGGTTGATCTCAAGTTGGCCCGCACCCTCTTCATGGATGAGCGTATCGATCTCCAGGCCTTGTCCTTCGGAGAAATGGTAGATGTCGTCGATCAGTTCGTCGAATTCGTTGACGCCGGCGATCGAATAGCCGGCGCCGCCGCCGATCGCGCGCCCCGAACGGCCGACAGGTGGGGTCAGTGGATAATCCGGATCCGGATTCTTGCGCACGAGATAGAATTCGATCTCGGGCGCTACCACCGGTTTCAGCCCGAGCTTGTCATAGGCGGCAATGACGCGCTTCAGCACGTTGCGCGGCGTGAACTCCACCGAGCGGCCATCCTGATGCACGAGGTCGCAGATGACGGCGGCCGTCGGATCCTCTTCCCAAGGCACCACCGTCAGCGTCGACAGGTCCGGCATCAGTTTGAGGTCGCCGTCATCCTCGGGATAGTGGAAGCCGTTGCCGTCCTCGGGATAGCCGCCGGAAATCGTCGTCATGAAGACGGCCGAAGGCAGGGCCAGCGAGGTGTTGGAGGTGAATTTCTTCGACGGCATCATCTTGCCGCGTGCGACACCCGCCTGGTCAGGCGTAATGCATTCGATATCCTCGATGCCGCGCCATTCAAGCCAGGCGCTGACTTCCTTCCAGTTCTTGACGCCACGTTGGCTTTTTACGAAGGCAGGCGCGCGGACACGTCCTCCGCGGCTCGACGGACGGACTTCCTTTTTTGCAGGCGGCATTATTCACCAGATAGAGTTGCGGATTTCGGAGTATAGCCGTGGCCAGCGATGGAAGGGAAGGGGAGCCATTGCCGGCATTTGCCGCCGCGGTTGAAAATCGCCCTCGGGTCGGCTTAGATTCGGCTTGTCCTTGAGTCCAGGAAGTCGGCGATGCGAACCAGCAGCGAAGTAACCACCATAGGCTTCGACGCCGACGATACGCTTTGGCAGAACGAACAATTCTTCCGCATGACGGAGAAGCGCTTCGCCGCCATGCTTGCCGATCATGGCGAGGAGAAGCAGATTTCAGCCCGATTGCTCGAGGCCGAACGGCGCAACCTTGCCGTTTATGGTTTCGGCATCAAGGGATTTACTCTGTCGATGATCGAGACGGCGATCGAGGTCACCGATGGGCGCGTGCCGGCTGCGGTCATATCGGAAATTCTCGATGCCGGCCGTGAGATGCTGAACCATCCGATCGAGCCCTTGCCGCACGCGCGCGAGACGGTGGAGAAGCTCGCCGGCACATTCCGCCTCGTGCTGATCACCAAGGGCGACCTTTTCGACCAGGAGCGCAAGCTGGCCGGGTCCGGCCTCGGCGATCTGTTCGACGCGGTCGAGATCGTCAGCGACAAGAGTGCCGCGACCTATGCGCGCCTCTTCAGCCGCCACGGTGATGGTCCCGCAAAGAGCATGATGGTCGGCAATTCGCTGAAGTCGGACGTGGTGCCGGCCATCGAGGCCGGCGGCTGGGGTGTCCATGTGCCGCACGAACTGACCTGGGTGCTCGAGCATGTCGAGGCGCCCGTCGCCGAGCCGCGGTTCCGTCAGATAGCCGATCTTGGACTGTTGCCCGCACTGGTCGAAAGCATCGGGAAATCGGGCTGATCGCCGCCTCAACTCTTTGTTTTTGCGCAATTCCGTACGGAAAAACCGTTGCGCACTTTTCTCCGGAATTGCTCTACCGGCCGATCAGGCGATCGATCACCGGTTGCAGCCGCTCAGGCGTGATCGGCTTGGCGACCACCACGTCGACGACGCTCGACAGGCCCAGGCTCTCGGGCGTGCCATTCTTGGTTGAAAGCAGGATCACGGGAGGAAGCGATTTGCCCGAAGTCCGCCGCAGCGTTTCGATGCCGGACATCAGATTGTCGCAGTCCTTGTTGTCGGAGCCGCCGTCGAGCACAATCACGCCGGGCAGGAGGGACCGCAAGGTCCTCGCCGCCGTATCGGGCGATTCCGAGATCGGTCTGAGCCCGGAACGCTCGACAATCTTCGATACCACCACTCGGTTGATCGGCGATTTCCCGACAACGAGCACTTGCGAGCGATCGCGGATCGTCTCGGCGCTGGAATGCCGGCTAATCTGATTCGGATGTTTTGTGGTCTCGCCCTCACGATTCACTGGGCACCCAAGTCGGCCAAGTTCGCCCCCATTTCAATGCAGAGTTGAAATCTGAAGACAATTGGCGTGAGATCGTGGCTCATGTCAAGTTGAAATAAAAGGCTGCTGGTTTGCCCCTGAAAACAATGAATTCAAGCAACAGTACTGTACTGAACTGTCCAGAATCTGATTGCGTAAAAATAAAATTCACCTGCGCACAATGTGCGCAGGTGAAGGGTCGGTTCGAACGATTTCCGATCAGCCATGGCTCTGCTGTGTCACGATCACCGGGATCAGCAGATCGCCCCAATTGCCGTCGCCACCATGGTGCCTTGCCGAGCGCACCAGCTCCACCGAGACGCCCGCCTCGACTGCCTTCATCACCGACTGGTTGAGTCTGTGCAGATCGTTGGCCAGCATGCGGATCGTCGCCTGCTGGTCGACGCTCATCGTGGTCGATTGCTCTTCCGCCCGTTCCTTGACGCGGCTTATCGATGCCATTGGTCTTCTCCTGTCCTTGAAGCCCTGTAGGGCGTTTCCTCGGTGTTTTCTGATCCGCTATTCCGCGGCCGGTTTGAACTGTGCGTGCTCGGTCGATTCATGCATGGCGGTGGTCGACGACTTGCCGCCGGTGATCGCCATCGACACCGCATCGAAATAGCCGGTGCCGACCTCGCGCTGGTGCTTGGTCGCGGTGTAGCCATTGGCCTCCGCGGCGAACTCGGCTTCCTGCAGTTCGGAATAGGCAGCCATCTGCCTCGCCTTGTAGCCGCGCGCCAGTTCGAACATGCCGTAGTTGAGCTGGTGGAAGCCGGCCAGCGTGATGAACTGGAACTTGTAGCCCATGGCGCCGAGCTCCCTCTGGAACTTGGCGATCGTCGCGTCGTCGAGATTCTTCTTCCAGTTGAACGATGGCGAGCAATTATAGGCCAGCAGCTTGCCCGGATGGTGCTTGCGCACGCCCTCGGCGAACTTTTTGGCCTGTGCCAGGTCGGGCTTCGAGGTCTCGCACCAGATCAGGTCCGCATGGGGCGCATAGGCGACGGCCCGCGCGATGCAGGGCTCGATACCGTTCCTGACCTGGTAGAAGCCTTCCACCGTGCGCCCGGCGTCATAGTCGACGAAGGGCTGGTCGCGCTCGTCGATGTCGGAAGTCAGAAGCTTGGCGGCTTCGGCGTCGGTGCGCGCCACGACCAACGTCGGCGTGCCCATCACGTCGGCGGCCAGCCGCGCGGCGTTGAGGTTGCGGATATGCGCTGCCGTCGGGATCAACACCTTGCCGCCGAGATGGCCGCACTTCTTTTCCGACGCCAGCTGGTCCTCATAGTGGACACCGGCGGCACCCGCCTCGATGAACGCCTTCATGATCTCGAAAGCATTGAGCGGTCCGCCGAAGCCGGCTTCGGCGTCGGCGACGATAGGCGCGAACCAGGTCTCGACCGAAAGCCCGTTGCCTTCGGAGGTTTCGATCTGGTCGGCGCGCTGCAGCGTGCGGTTGATGCGCTTGACGAGCTCCGGCGCGGCATTGGCCGGATAAAGTGACTGGTCGGGATACATCGCCGAGGCTGTGTTGGCGTCGGCGGCGACCTGCCAGCCAGACAGATAGATTGCCTTCAGCCCGGCGCGCACCTGCTGCATGGCCTGGTTGCCCGACATGGCGCCGAGCGCGTTGACGAAGTCTTCCTCATGGATGAGCTTCCACAGCCGGTTGGCTCCCATTTCGGCGAGGCTCTGGCGGATCTGCACCGAACCGCGCAGCCGCTTCACGTCCTGCGGCGAATAGGGACGTTCGATGCCGTCGAAGCGACCTTCCGGCGCCGAGGGGACAAGGTTGTAAAAATCAGTCATGGTCACTCCGAAAGATTGCTGCACGCTGTCCGCATGCCGATTGGCTTCAGCATCGGTATGTGACTAAGTTTACATTGCGGCGCAAAATGAGCCAGAAAAATCGGGAAGCTTAGCCGGATATAAGGGAAAATCTGTATTGTGTTTGACACGAACGCGCTGTAAATTTGTCAACATTGTAAAAGCAGCGGGCTGAGAACATCGCGGCTATCGTGTAAATTTATGTCAAGGGCATGTGGATGGCTGACCAGAAGATTTTCGCCGGACCGCGCATCCGCCGCATCCGCAACGCCAAGGGCCTGACCCAGACGGCGATGGCCGAGGGGCTCGGCATCTCGCCCTCCTATCTCAACCTGATCGAGCGCAACCAGCGGCCGCTAACGGTGCAGCTTATCCTCAAGCTGGCGTCCGTCTACAAGGTCGACCCACACGAGCTGCAGGGTGAGGCAAGGGGATCGGTCGCGGCCTTGAAGGAGGTGTTCACCGATCCGCTGCTGGTCGGCGAATTGCCTGGAGACCAGGAACTGATCGAGCTTGCGGAAGCGGCGCCCAACGCCTCGGCCGCGGTGATAAAACTATTCCGCGCCTATCGCGAGCAGGCCGAGCGGCTCTCCGACCTCAACGAGCTTCTGGCGCGCGAGGGGCGGGCGACGGCGCTTTCCGGCGCCCGCCTGCCGATCGACGAGGTGCATGAGACCTTCGAGCGGCGGCCGAACCATTTCGCCGCGCTCGAGGAGGAGGCCGAGGCGTTCACAGCGGCGCTCGATCCCGGTGACGACCTGTTCGGTGCGCTCAAGGCCTGGCTGAAGCGCGAATACGGCATCGTGGTCAAGGTGCTGCCGGTCGCCACCATGCCCAATTGGCGCCGCCGCTATGATCGCCATTCGCAACGCCTGTTCCTGTCCGAGCGGCTGTCACCGTTCGACCAGTTGCGGGAAGTGGCGATGGAGGCCTGCCTGATCCGCATCACGGTCGCGGTCGCCGGCGAAATCCAGGCGCTCAAACTGAGCACGGACGAAGCCCGCAGGCTCGCCCGCTTCGAGCTCGGCCGTTATGCCGCGCATGCGCTGATGATGCCCTACCAGACCTTTCACGCGGCCGCCATTCGCGCTCGCTATGACATCGACGTTCTGCGCTCGCGTTTTGGCGTCTCCTTCGAACAGGCGGCGAACCGGCTCACCATGCTGCAGCGGCAAGGCACGCCAGGCCTGCCCTTCTTCATGCTTGAGGTCGACAATGCCGGGAACCGCTTTCGTAGAGCCGGCAGCCAGGGCTTTCCGCACAGCCGCTTCGGCGGCGGCTGCCCCAAGCTGCCCGTGCATGCCGCCTTCACCCAGCCGGGCCAGGTCTTCGTCGAGGCGGTGGAAATGCCTGACGGCGCCGAGTTTCTGTGCATTGCCCGCACGCTGGAAGGCCCGCAGGGCGCGTTCTCCGAGCGTCCGCGCCGCACCGCTCTGCTGCTCGGTTGCGACATCGGCTTTCGCGACGACATCGTCTATGGCGCGGCACTGCCCGGCGCGGCTGCCGGGAAGTCGGGCCCAGGCACTGTCGTGGCGACGCCTGTCGGGCCCGCCTGCCGGCTCTGCGAACGCGTCGGCTGTCTGGCGCGTGCCGAACCGCCGGTGACACGTCCGCTCGGCCTCGACGAGATGGTGACCGGCCTGAGTGCCTTCGACTTCCAGTAACGCGGTGGATTGCAATAGAGCGGTCGTGAGGTGCCACAATCGTCGCCGGGCTCTGGACCACGCCCGGCCAGCGCGTTTGCGTTACGCGAACGGAGTATATTTTTGTCGTCCCTTGCGCATCGTCCCCGACCACAAAAGCTCGACAGTCGCGCCCATGACAGACGCAGCATCATCACGGAGCCTTGTTGCATCGACCGCCTCGCGGCGCGAGGAGCGCATCGGCTTCCTGCTGGTGTTCCTGTCGGCGCTGATGTGGAGTTTCGGCGGCACAATCGCCCGCTTCATCACTGCCGGCGACACCTGGACGGTGGTGTTCTGGCGCTCCGTGTGGGCCGCCGCCTTCCTGCTCTGCTTCATGGTCTGGCGTGACGGTTGGCGCGGCATGCTGAAATCATTCCGCGACATGGGCCTGCCCGGCCTTGCGGTCGGGTTCTGCTTTGCCATCGCGTCAACCGCCTTCGTCGTGGCTCTCGGCTACACCACCGTCGCCAACATCCTTTTGATGCAGGCCGGCGTGCCGCTTCTGGCGGCGCTGTTTGCCTGGGCTCTGTTTCGCGAACGGGTTGGTGTCGTGACCTGGGTGGCGATCGCCGCCGTCATCGCCGGCGTCGCCATCATGGTGTCGGAATCGCTCGATGGCGCGGTATCGCCCATAGGCGACGGGCTGGCGTTGCTGATCGCATTCATGTTCTCGATCGCCACAGTCATCACCCGGCGGTTCTCCAGTGTGCGCATGACGCCGGCGACCTGTCTCGGCACGATTCTGGCCGCGGGCTTTGCCGCCTCACAGGCCTCGACCTTCTCGGTCTCGCCCGGTGACATGGGTTTTCTGTTCGCCTTCGGCGTGGTCAATCTCGGCATTGGCCTCGCCTTCTTCGCCACCGGCGCTCGGCTGATCCCGGCGGCAATCGCGGCACTGCTCGGCACATTCGAGCCTATTCTTGGGCCGATATGGGTATGGCTCATCCATTCCGAAGTGCCGTCCGGACGTACCATCATCGGCGGTGCGGTGGTGGTCACGGCACTCCTTGTCCATATCGGGCTTGAATTCAAGCGCCAGGCACGGCCGCAACGGGCGGGGGTTACCGGAGTGCCGTCGCCTAATTGATGCCGGCACCGATGCTTTGCCATTGACAACGTTGCTGCCGCCCGGGCAGGCTGTGAACACGGCAACAACAAGACAGGCGTATCTTGCCAAGTCTCCCCGGCAACCCGATCGAGACCGGACCATATTTCTGTATTTCTGTCCGCGCGGTGGCGAAAGCTTCTGACGGCGCCGTGATTCCCTCCAGTCCGAGACGATTCCTGGGCTGCGTCGGGCGCGCCGATTGGCGCTTGTTGTCCCCTGGAAAGCTCAATAGTCTGAAGCAAATGCCCGGCCGCGCGCACGCCGCGACGAGTCGGCGATGGAACACTCACCAAAGGAGAATAGCATGATCCGCAAAGCGCTATGGCTTTCGGCGACCTCGGTATTTCTGGCGCTTTTGACGCCCGCGGGGCACGCCGAGGACCGCGTCGTCAATGTCTTCAACTGGTCCGATTATATCGATCCGACGATCATCGACGACTTCACCAAGAAGACCGGCATCAAGGTCGTCTACGACACCTTCGATTCCAACGAGATACTGGAAACCAAACTGCTTGCCGGCGGCAGCGGTTATGACGTCGTCGTGCCGAGCGGCAATTTCCTTGCCCGCCAGATCCAGGCCGGCGTGTTCCAGAAGCTCGACAAGTCGAAACTGCCGAACCTCTCCAATATGTGGGACACGGTTTCGGAACGGACCGCCAAATACGATCCGGGCAACGAGTATTCGATCAACTATATGTGGGGCACGGTCGGCATCGGCTACAACATCAAGAAGGTGCAGGCCGCGCTTGGCACCGACAAGATCGACAGCTGGGATGTGTTCTTCAATCCCGAGAGCCTGGCTAAGCTGAAGGACTGCGGTGTCTACGTGCTGGATTCGCCGGCCGACATCATTCCGGCGGCGCTGAAATATGTCGGCCTCGACCCGAACAGCACCTCGCCCGATGACATCGCCAAGGCCGAGGACGCCTTGATGAAGGTCCGCCCCTTTATCAGGAAATTCCACTCGTCCGAGTACATCAATGCCTTGGCAAATGGCGACATCTGCCTGGCCATCGGCTGGTCCGGCGACGTCTTCCAGGCGCGCAACCGCGCCAACGATGCCAAGCAGGGCGTGGAGATCGGCTATTCCGTGCCGAAGGAAGGCGCCCAGATGTGGTTCGACCAGATGGCGATCCCGGCCGATGCGCCGCATGTCGCCGAGGCGCATGAATTCCTCAACTACATGATGACGCCGGACGTGATCGCCAAATCGTCGAACGCCGTGCTCTACGCCAACGGCAACAAGGCGTCGCAGCAATTCGTCGACAAGGCGCTGCTGAGCGACCCGGCCGTCTATCCGGACGACGCGACGTTGCAGAAGCTCTATACCGTCTCGCCATACGATCCCAAGACCCAGCGCGTCATCACGCGTACCTGGACCAAGATCGTCACCGGCCAGTAAGTCATGGGATACGGCCCCGGCAGCCAACTGCCGGGGCCTCCTTTCCTTTGGGGAATTTTGAAGCACGGAGTTGGAAATGAAATCGCTTGGCAGCATCCGCAGGGATTTCGCGCCATGGAACGACCCGAGCGCCAAGCCATACATCCAGTTCGACAACGTCACCAAGAAGTTCGGTGACTTCACCGCCGTCAACAATTTGTCACTGACCATTTTCGAGCGCGAATTTTTCGCCCTGCTCGGCGCGTCGGGTTGCGGAAAGTCGACGTTGCTCAGGATGCTTGCCGGTTTCGAGGAACCCTCGGCCGGCCGCATCCTGCTCGATGGTCAGGATCTGCGCGGCATTCCGCCCTATCGCCGACCGGTCAACATGATGTTCCAGTCCTATGCCCTGTTCCCGCACATGACGGTGGAGAACAACATTGCCTTTGGCCTGAAGCAGGAGGGCATGCCGAAGGCCGATATCGAAAAGCGCGTCGCCGAGATGCTGAAGCTGGTCAAGCTCGAGCAGTTCGCCAAGCGCAAGCCGCACCAGCTCTCCGGTGGCCAGCGCCAGCGCGTCGCGCTCGCCCGCTCGGTCGCCAAGCGGCCGAAGGTGCTGCTGCTCGACGAGCCGCTCGGCGCTCTCGACAAGAAGTTGCGCGAGGAAACCCAGTTCGAACTGATGGACTTGCAGCAGGAGCTTGGCCTGACCTTCGTCGTCGTCACCCACGACCAGGAAGAAGCGATGACCATGGCCGACCGCATCGCCATCATGGACAAGGGCGAAGTGATGCAGGTCGCGACGCCGGCGGAGGTTTACGAGGCCCCGACGTCGCGCTTCGTGGCGCATTTCGTTGGCAACGTGAACATGTTCGAAGGCAAGGTTGCCGAGCGGACCGACAAGACAACACGCATCACCGGCACGACCGGAGCCCAGATCGTCGTCGAGAATGGCGCCGCCGCCGCGACAGGCGCCGACATCATCTTCGCCATCAGGCCTGAGAAGATCAGGGTGTCGTCGAAGAAGCCGGCCGACGCCGTCAACGCATTGGAGGGCGAAGTCTATGACATCGCCTATCTCGGCGACATGACCGTCTATCACGTCAGGCTGGATGACGGGCAGCTCGTGCGGGCAAGTGCCTTGAACGCGGCGCGCGTGAGCGAGGATCCGCTGACCTGGAACGACCGCGCCTGGGTGTCCTTCCGGCCCGACGCCGGCGTCGTCCTGACACGATAGGGGGCTGATATGTCCAACATCGCTGTCACCGACGCCGCCGCACCATCCGCCGCCGGCCAGCCGTTCGGGGCACGGCTGGCCGCCGGTTTCGTCAACCGGCTCGTCATCATCGTCCCCTATCTCTGGCTGCTGTTCTTCTTTCTCATCCCCTTCGTCATCGTCTTCAAGATTTCGCTGTCGCAGACGGCGATCGCCATGCCGCCCTACACACCCGTGCTCGACTTCAGCGACGGCGTTTCCGGCTTCTTCGCCGGGTTCCGTGACCTGAACTTCGACAATTATGTCTGGCTGACGCAGGACGCGCTCTATTTCAAGGCCTATGTCACCAGCCTGATCATCGCCGCCATTTCGACCGTGCTGACGCTGCTGGTCGGCTATCCCATCGCCTACGGCATGGCGCGTGCGCCGGCCACCATCCGCCCGACATTGCTGATGCTGGTCATCCTGCCGTTCTGGACGTCGTTCCTGATCCGCGTCTACGCCTGGATCGGCATCCTGAAGCCTGAAGGCCTGCTCAACCAGCTGCTCTTGTCCCTGCACATCATCAACCAGCCGCTGGTGATCCTCAACACTTACACGGCGATCTTCATCGGCATCGTCTATTCCTATCTGCCGTTCATGGTGCTGCCGCTCTATTCGTCGCTGGAAAAGATGGACTATTCGCTGATCGAGGCGGCCAAGGATCTCGGCTGCCCGCCGACATCAGCCTTCTGGAAGATCACCTTCCCGCTTTCATTGCCGGGCGTCATCGCCGGCTGCCTGCTGGTGTTCATCCCCGCTGTCGGCGAGTTCGTCATTCCCGACCTGCTTGGCGGGTCGCAGACGCTGATGATCGGCAAGACCTTGTGGAACGAGTTCTTCGCCAACCGTGACTGGCCGGTATCTTCGGCCGTCGCCGTCATTCTGCTGTTGCTGCTGACCGTGCCGATCATGCTTTTCCAACGAGCGCAGGCGCGTGCCCAGGAGCAGGATAAATGAACGCCACCTGGAGCCGCTTCAACGTCACCTCGATCGTGCTTGGCTTTGCCTTCCTGTACCTGCCGATCGTGCTGCTCATCGTCTTCTCCTTCAACGAATCCAAGCTCGTCACCGTCTGGGGCGGCTTCTCGACCAAATGGTACGTGTCGCTGTTCCACAATCAGGGCCTGATGGATGCCACCTGGGTCACGGCGCGCGTCGGTGTCATTTCGGCGACGGTGGCGACCGTGCTCGGCACGCTGGCGGCACTGACCTTGACGCGCTACACGCGGTTCAGGGGCAGGGTACTGTTTTCCGGTATGGTCTTCGCGCCGCTCGTCATGCCGGAGGTGATCACCGGCCTGTCGCTGCTGCTGCTCTTCGTTGCCGTCGGTCTCGATCGCGGTTTCCTCACGGTGACGCTGGCCCACATCACGCTCACAATGTGCTTCGTGGCGGTCGTCGTGCAATCGCGCCTGGTTTCCTTCGACCGTTCGCTGGAGGAGGCGGCGATGGATCTCGGCGCCACGCCGGCGAAGACCTTCTTCCAGATCACGCTGCCGGTCATCATGCCCGCGATCGTCTCCGGCTGGATGCTGGCCTTTACGCTGTCGCTCGATGATCTGGTTATCGCCAGCTTCACCTCCGGGCCGGGCGCCACCACGCTGCCGATGAAGATCTACAGCCAGGTCCGCCTCGGCGTGACGCCGGAGATCAATGCCGCCTGCACGATCCTGATCGCCGTCGTCGCGGTCGGCGTCATCATCGCCTCGATCGCCAACAAGCGGCGTGAGGTGCAGCGCCAGCTCGACGAGCGGGCCGCGCAGCGCGGGTGAGGGAGACGGAAGCCGAGGCTGGAGCCGTTCACCGTTTTATGGAAACAGCGAACCGCTCCGACTTTTTTGTTTTGACGCAATTCCAGGAAACCCGCTTCGCACGTTTCCTGGAATTGTCCTATTCGCCAGAGACGCCACGGCTTATCGGTGAAATGAACGGGGTGCTCCACGTTCCGCCGACGAAGAAGGACGACTGGTTCGGCCCCTGCTGGCCGTTCTTCTGCGCCGCCTGGTCAGGCTGGATGACGCCGCCGGACAACGCCAGCCCGCGCCCCGCATAGGAGGCGATGCCGGAAAGCCAGATCTTGTATTTCGCCGAATTGGCCTCGGCCTTGTCCAGCCTCGCCACGCCTCTCGAAATGGTTGCCTTCACTTCGGCGCCGTCGATCGGCAGCGTCCCGTCCGAGACGTCGTCCAGCGCGAAGAAGCCGCCCTGTTCGGTATGCTTGAGAAAGGCCGGCAGGTTGAATTTGCTGAGCGCGCCGGGGCCGAAGGTCGCCGTCACCGAGCCGTCGGCGTTTTCGAAGATGGAATCCCAGGTCCTGCCCGGTCCCTTGAGGATGACCGAAACGGTGCCCGTGCCGACCGGAACCAGCCGGGTCATCCCGGCCGCCGTGCCGAACGCGCCGCCATCGACATCGGAAGCAAGCAGCCGGATCTCGACCTGGGTGCCTTCGGGCTTGCGGTCGAAACGAAGGCTGCTCTGGATGTTGCCGCCAAAGGCCGAGGCATCGGAAATGTCGAAGACGGAAAGACCATCCTTGACCTGGGCGGTGGCGGCCACATCGGCAAGCTGGATGCTGCCGGCTGTGGCATGTGCGGCCGAGAGCCTGAGATCGAGGTTGACCCGGTCGGCAAAACTCGTGTCGGCATCACTAGGTCCAGCTCCGCTCGCCGGCCCCAGCGGCGTGAAGGCGGACAGGAATGATCTGAGATCGAGCGTGTCGAAGGCGAGTGTGCCGGAGATCACCGGCTGTGCATCGCCAAGCGACAGGTCCAGCGCGCCCATACCGGGATTGTTGTCCAGCGCCAGCGCGGTATTTTCGAACTTGACGCGTCCGGCCGACGCCGTGACCTTGCTCGAAATGCTGACGGAGCCGATCGCCGCGCTTGGCGCGATGCCAGCCTGCGACCATTCCAGCACGCGGCGCAGCGAGGGTGCTGCGAACTTCACCTGGCCGTCGAAATAGCCGTTCTCGGACATGCTGGCCATGCCGTCGAAGGAGAAGGTGGCGGGCGCGGCCTTGAAAGACAAGGTGAGCGGCGCCGTGCCGCCGGCAAACAGCACCAGCGGCTTCGGCGAAGCGGCATCCACGGTCACGCTTTCGCCGCGCCAGATCCCGGTTGCCGACAGTGTCGCGTTGCTGTTCATCGCCGCCCAGCTGGCCTGGCCATTAAGGCTGCTCAGGATTTCCACGTCCTTGCCGTTGACCGAAGCCACCATGCGCCCATCCCTGAACTCCACCGTGCCGAAGGCATCGGCCGGCAGCTTGTCGAGGTCAGGCTTGGCGGGGTTGGCATTGACGACGCCGCGGGCGGTGTCGATGGAGCGCGCGATGCGGCCGCCGGTCGGTGCTGTGGGCAGGAACAGGCCGTTTTCCGTGCGCTGGACCCGGATCGTCGGCCGCACCAGCCGCGCCGTGGAGAACGCCACATCGCCCTGCAACGCCGCCATGGCCGAGAGGTCGACCTCGACCCGTTCGGCCTCGACGACTGGCGGCGCGTCGGTGTCCGTCCACTTTGACAGCGTCACATCGGTCAGGATCGCGCGGAATTTCGGCCAGACCTCGATGCGCGGTGAGCCGTCAATGGCAACCCGGAATCCACTCCAGGCGCTCATCTCCCAGGCGATGCGGTCGCGCACGATGCGCGTCGAGGCGATCAGCGGCAGGGCGGCGACCACCAGAGCGATGACGATCACGGCAGCGCCGATCGCCCATACTCCACGGCGGATCAAGGATGATGGCATATCGCCCCGTATGCTTCCATTCCGATAAAATCATCCGACGGGTGTAACCCCTGTCGTCACCACGACTCCTGTCGTCACCACGACTCCTGTCGTCACCACGACTCCTGTCGTCACCACGACTCCCCGTCGTCACCACGACTTCCCGTCGTCACTACGACTTAGGGCTGACGCATTTCAAGTCTTTATGGCCCGGCGATGGCATTTGCGCACACCTAGCGGTATCAGCCGAACAAAATCTTGCTCTGCTGCGCTGCGATATGCATAAGCGATGACGACCCTGGGAGGATCGATCATGGCTGCCGAAGTACCGCTCTGGACCCCGACGCAAGACCAGATTGACGCTTCGCCATTGACTGCTTTCATGAAGGCCGCGGAGGCGAAAGCCGGCACCGCATTCGCCTCCTATGCCGACCTTCACGGCTGGTCGGTCGAGAACCGCGAGGCATTCTGGAGCCTGGTCTGGGACTTCTGCGGAGTCGTTGGCGACAAGGGCACCGGTGGGGACGAACGCATACTTGTCGATGGCGACAGGATGCCTGGCGCCGCCTTCTTCCCCGATGCGTCGCTGAATTTCGCCGAGAACCTTTTGAAGACGACCGGCGCGGCCGAGGCGATCGTCTTTCGCGGGGAGGACAAGGTCGAGCGGCGGCTGTCCTGGAGCGAACTGCATGGCCTGGTCTCGCGCCTGCAGCAGCTTTTCGTCTCGCTCAAGGTAAAGAAGGGCGACCGCATCGCCGCGATGATGCCCAACATGCCCGAAACCGTCGCCGCCATGCTGGCCGCGGCCTCGATCGGCGCGGTGTGGTCATCCTGTTCCCCTGATTTCGGCGAGCAGGGCGTGCTCGACCGCTTCGGCCAGATCGAGCCTGTGCTCTTCATCGCGCCGGACGGCTACTGGTACAATGGCAAGGCGATCGAGGTCGCCGACAAGGTCGCGGCGGTCGCGGCCAAGCTCGCCAGTGTCCGCAAGGTTCTGCTCGTCGACTATCTCGGCACCTCGGCCGACGTGGCCGACACCATCGACAAGGCCGTGGCGATGGAAGAGGCGCTGTCGCCCTTCGCCGCCAAGGCCGTCACCTTCGAGCGGCTGCCGTTTTCGCATCCGCTCTACATCCTGTTCTCGTCGGGAACCACCGGCATTCCCAAATGCATCGTCCATTCGGCAGGCGGCACGCTGATCCAGCATGTCAAGGAACACCGCCTGCATGCCGGTCTCTTGGATGGCGACCGCTTCTTCTACTTCACCACCTGCGGCTGGATGATGTGGAACTGGCTGGTGTCGGGCCTCGCTTCCGGTGCGACGCTGCTGCTCTATGACGGCTCGCCCTTCTATCCCGACGGCAACGTTCTGTTCGACTTCGCCGATGCCGAGAAGATGACCTTTTTCGGCACCTCGGCCAAATTCATCGATTCGGTGCGCAAGGCCGGCCTCAAGCCGATCCGCAGCCATGATCTGTTGAGCGTGCGCAGCATCTCTTCCACCGGTTCGCCGCTGTCGCCCGAGGATTTCCGCTTCGTCTACGACGGCATCAAGAAGGACGTGCATCTGGCTTCGGTTTCCGGCGGCACCGACATCGTCTCCTGCTTCGTGCTCGGCGTACCGACCCAGCCGGTCTGGACCGGCGAGATCCAGGGGCCGGGCCTTGGCCTCGCCGTCGACGTCTGGAATGACGACGGCAAGCCGGTCAGGCAGGAGAAGGGCGAACTGGTCTGCACCAAGGCGTTCCCGTCCATGCCGATCGGCTTCTGGAACGACCCCGACGGCAAGAAATACCAGGCGGCCTATTTCGAGCGTTTCGACAATGTCTGGTGCCATGGCGATTTCGCCGAATGGACGGCGCATGGCGGCATGATCATCCATGGCCGCTCGGATGCCACGCTCAATCCGGGCGGCGTGCGCATCGGCACGGCCGAGATCTACAACCAGGTCGAGCAGATGCCGGAGATCCTGGAGGCGCTGTGCATCGGCCAGGATTTCGACAATGACGTGCGCGTCGTGCTGTTCGTGCGGCTGGCCGCCGGCGTGCAACTGGACGAAGACCTGGAAAAACGCATCCGCGCCAAGATCCGCGGCGGCGCGAGCCCTCGCCATGTCCCGGCCAGGATCGTCGCCGTCACAGACATTCCGCGCACCAAGTCGGGCAAGATCACCGAACTCGCCGTGCGCGACGTGGTGCATGGCCGCGCCATCAAGAACAAGGAAGCGCTCGCCAACCCGGAAGCGCTGGAACTGTTCAGGAACCTGCCTCAGCTTGCCGAATGAGCCCAGCCGGCATGGTTAATGAAATATGGCGTGCGAATTTACCTAGATTTCACGAGTGGTACACATTCGTAAATTTTCCGCGGCGCCGGTAAGGACTTGTTAAGGCCCGACGCCGATAGTCGCACGTAACTTGAGGGAGAAATCCCGTTCCTCGGCCCCCGGAGGACTGAATTCGCTCAAGCCCCGTTGTGACAGCAATCCAATCTTTAAGGCGTCCTCCAGGGCGCCTTTTTCTTTTGGACTTTGCTATTCCGCGAGCACCCGGGTGGAGGGAAAAGCGACCTCCACCAGCGTGCCTTCGCCAGGCGTCGAATTGATGGTGAAGCGGGCGCGGTTTGCTTCCACCATTGCCTTGGTCAGCGGCAGGCCAAGGCCGGTGCCGTCGCCGCGGCCGCGCTTCAGGGCGTTGATCTGCTTGAACGGTTTCAGCGCCTGCTCGATCTCGGCCGGGCTCATGCCGATGCCGGTGTCGCGCACCCGCATCACGACGTCGCCCGAGGTCTCGTAGGCGGTCGAGACGATCACCTGGCCGCCAGCCTGAGTGTAGCGGATGGCGTTCGACAAGATGTTGAGCGCGATCTGGCGCACGCTGCGCAGGTCCGCCACCACTTCCGGCAGCCGCGAGGCGAAGCTGGAGCGGATGATGACGCGTTCGCGGTTGGCCTGCGGCTGCATCATAGCCACCGTCTCGGCCAGCGTGTCGTTGAGCGAAACGGCCTCGTAGGCCATCTCCTGCTGGCCGGCCTCGATCTTGGAGATATCCAGGAGGTCGTTGACCAGATCAAGCACATGGTTGCCCGAGCGGTTGATGTCGCGCAGATAGTCGCGGTAGCGGTCATTGGCGACCGGCCCGAACTTCTCGTCGACCATCAGTTCTGAAAAGCCGATGATGGCGTTGAGCGGCGTGCGGATCTCGTGGCTGATGCGGGCGAGGAAGTCGGTCTTCTGCGAGGAGGCGCGCTCGGCCACCGCACGCGCTTGGGTGAGATCCTCTTCGGCCCGCTTCCACTGCGTGATGTCGCGCACCACGGCACAGAAGCCGCTGTCGTTGGGCAGCCGGCCGATGGTCATGAACAGCGGGATGAAGCGGCCCTGCGCTTCGCGTCCGATCACCTCGCGGCCGTCATTCAAGACGCTCGCCACGCCGGGCTCGGACAGTCCGCTCAGATAGTCGCGCGCCGCGCGCTGGCTTTCGATTGCAAACAGCGAGGCGAACGGCTTGCCGGTCACCTCGTCGCTGTCGAAGCCGAACAGCGCCTCGGCCGGGCGGCTGATCGAGCGGATGGTGCCGTCACTGCCGATCAGCACGACGCCGTCGGTGGCGGTGTCGATGATGGTGCGCATCTCGGCGATGCGTGCCTTGAGCTCGGAAATGTCGGGCTGCGTCTGTTGCTCGCCGACCACGTGCAGGGCCGCCGGCGCCTCGTCCTCGCCGGAACGGCGCACGACCAGCATCAGTGCCTTGCCGTCGCGCCAGGGAACCGAGCGCAGGATGGCGTCGATCGGGAATTCGTGTCCGTCGCGCGTCCTCAGCCGGAGCGCATGGTCGCTGCCGTCGGAGGCGCCGTCATCCGCATAGGGATCGGCAAACAGCGCGCCCAGGCCGCCGGCATCCTCAAGGTCCTCGAGCGCGGCGTAACCGGTCAGGTTCAGGAACTCCTCGTTGGCATAGTGCAACTGGTCGCCCGAATGGATGAGCAGGGGCACCGGCAGCTTACCGAGCAGCAAGGTATCGGGAGCCTTGTTATCATCTCCGACGGAAAAGGCGGACGGCAAGAACCCGCTGGCTTTGAGTGGCGGCACCTGCAAGCGTGGCCGTTCCATCGCATTGTCCGCAGCGCCGCTTGCGCCGTCGGTTGCACCGGCGGCGGGCGCAACGGCCTGCTCGTCGGGTGAGGCGGCTTCCTCGCCGTTTTTCCAATCCTCATTGTCCTCGGCATCGCGAAAATCATCCGAGGTCATGCTGTCATCATCGACAGCCTCGGCCTTGGCAGCGATCGGTCCGCCGCCGGTCGCGAGGGCCTCGGAGATTTTAGGTTCCGCCGCCGGATCGGCAACCGGTGGCTGATCGCTGTTATCGGCGACAGGACCGGCTTCGTCACCCCGGCCGGCATAGTCAAGCAGCGAGCCTGCTTGATTGGGCAAGCTGCTGGCGGGCTTCCGATCCGTCGCTTCGTCTGGCCGCGCACCGTCAAGCCGTGCCAAGTCCTCTTGATCCCCGGCATCGGTCTCGGATGGCTCGGCCGGTTCTGTATCGGGTTTCGACGCAACCTCGCCTGCGTCCATGGTCGGCGCTTCGGTCTCCGGCGTCGGGACATCTGCTATTTCGGCCGGGGGTTCAGCGGGCATCTTGGCCGCCGGTTCATCCGAGCCAGGCCTTTCCGCTTGCGGAGGCTCGGCCGGCGAACTGTCCTTCTTCAGCCGTTCGCCGATCTCGCGAAAGGCGCTGCGTTCCAGCGTCGACAATCCCTTGTCGTTGGCCGGCTGCCGGTGTTCGGCCAGCCGGATGACCTTGTCGGCGAAGCGCCGTTCCGGTTTCGGCACGATGGTCAGCGCCGGCACCTCGCCCTTGAACGGGTCCGCAGCGTTCGGCTCCTCGGCCTTGGGCTCTTCGGTGGGAGGTTCGACGGCTGACGGCTTTGACGCCGCGGCGGCCTCGCCATTGGGCAACAGTGCCATGCCGATCGCTTCCGGATCGACGACCGCGTCGCCGGTCCGCGCGACGCCGAAGCCGCGGAAGCCTTCGAAAGCGCGGCTGCGGCCATAGACAGGCAAAGCCGCGAGGTCGACGGGGATCTTCATGTCGGTGCCGACGACCGGCCACAGCACGGAGCGGCCGGACCAGGTGTCGCGTCGCTCCAGAAGGCCGGCGATCTCGCCCGACGCGTCAAGACCGAAGGCCGCCGCGACATCCCTGAAGCGCCGGCCGATCACGTCGGCGGCCTGCTTGCCGACAATGTCGGCGAATTCCGGCGACAGCGCGCTGAACCTGCCCTCGGCGTCGGTGCGCCAGACGAAGCGCATCGGCGCCACCGAACGGTCTATCGTGCGGCCGGCTGGGGTTGCGGTTTGGGCGGAAGGGGAGGCGGCCTGGATGTCGTCCGGCCCCTTCCTTTCCTCGTAAGCTCCGGCGACGGCTTGTCTGGTCCCGGTCTCCGGGGCCGGCGTGGCGGGCTCGGGCGGATGATCGTCCTCGCCCGCATGGAAATACCAATGATCGTGCTGTGGAGACGTGCCGCCGTTCGCCGGCTGGTCGCTGTTTGCCGCCACCGGTCCGGCCGGGCCTGCAACTTCGGTCGGCTTGGGAGGGTCCTCGGCGATGGCTTCAGAAGGGGTGGGTTCCTGCCTGGCCGTTTCTGCCTGTGGATCCGCGGCCCGCTCCTTGTCCGCATCTGGCCGGGATTGTACGGCGGGGGCACCCGTCGCCGCGTCGGAAGGCTCGTGCGCCGGCGTTCCGTCTGCGACATCGGCGTCCTCGAGCCGATCCTCGTCGATCACTACCAGCAGATGCCGCTCCGGCGTCAGCCGGGCGAGACCGGCCGGGTAGGAGGTCTTGCTGCCCGGAACCAGGCGCTTGACGATGCGGTCGCCCTCGGCAGCCACATCGGCCACCAGGGCCGCCAGCGTCGCGGGCTGGATGCCAAGCGCCGAAAATCCTTCGGAGGCCGCCTCGACATTGCCCTTGGCATCGACGAAGGCGATGAAATGGCCGTCTTCGGTGAAGCCACTGATCGCCCGGCTGGCGATCTCGGCAACACTTCGCGAGCCTGTCTGTCCCGCCGGCACCACCAGCATGATCGCCTTTTCGTCATCGGGCAGCGTCACGGCACTTGCAAGAAAGCCGACAGCGCGGCTGGTCATGCCGGTTGCCAGCCGCACCATGATGGCGCGATCGTTGCCGATCTCAGGAAAGCAACTGGTCGCCATCACCTGACGGCGGGCGATCAGCGGCAGCCGCGCCGAGGCGCCGATGATCGCCTCGATGTCGGGGTAGCCGAACACGGCGGCGCCCGGCCCATTGGCCCAGATCACCTGCTCCAGGTCCACCGACAGGATCGCGATCGCGTCGCCGGCGGCAAACCGCTCGCGGACCGCGTCGAGGACGGCGACGTCGAGGAAGGAGTATTCGGACGGCATGCGCTTGGCGGACCCTCACGGAGCGGCGAATTTGCAGTTAACGCTTTGTTAATAAAAGCCGCAGGCGCGAAGGTCCACAAGCCAGAACGTGCAAAGGCTGGAATCTGGGCTTTTGGTTAACGGGGCAAAACAATTTTTTGTGCACTGCAACAAAGATATTGCAATGCACAAAAATTGCCTTTATATTGCCATCATACATGAACGAGACGGCTTTCTGTCAAAGCCGCTGCCCGCTGAAAAGGATGGAAAATGTCCAGGACCAAGACCGCCGAGACGATCGAAAACGTTGAATTCCCGAGCTTCGACGCTTCCAAGGCCACCGACCAGATGCGCGCTTTCGCCGAGAAGGGCGTCGAGCAGTCGAAAGAGGCCTATGCCAAGCTCAAGACCGGCGCCGAAGAGACCCAGAAGGCCCTGGAGTCGACCTACGAGACCGCCAAGACCGTTTCGAGCGACTTGTCGCTCAAGGCCATCGCCACGTTGCGCGCCAACGCCGAAGCCGGCTTCTCGCATCTCGAAGCCCTGATTGGCGCCAAGTCGCTGTCGGAAGTCGTCGAGCTGCAGACCGCCTTCCTGCGCCAGCGCGTCGAGATGACCGTCGAGCAGGCCAAGGACTTCCAGGCCGTCGCCTCCAAGGCGGCCGAGGACGTCTCCAAGCCGATCAAGACCGCCTTCGAGAAGGCCGTGAAGGACATTAAGGCTGCCTAATATTTACGCATGATCGGGAGATGCAACGAAAGGTCGCATTTCCCCCGGTATGATCAAGCGTATGATGGCAGCCATCAACGAATACCCGGCGGGTGGAACCTCCTCCCTTCACCTCCGGGGTGACCAGCCAGCTCCTCCTCCCGCTGGCTTGTAACAGGAAAAGGCCGGCACCTCCTCCCGCCGGCCTTTTTCTTTGCCTTGTGCACGTTGTGCCGCTGTGGGGAAGTGGTCTTTGCTTTGCAAAAGCCTTGAATTAAAATCCATAAGCCCGTAAGGACGCATCGCCGAACGACAGAGCGGATCAAGTGGGACGGGTTTCCTGCAGGGATTTGCTCAGGCAAGTGTGCCGTTGTAGCTCAGCTGGTTAGAGCGCCGGATTGTGGATCCGGAGGTCGCTGGTTCGATCCCAGCCAACGGTACCATCGGGTTACTCCTAATAAATCATTGACATTATTATATAATCCTCGCTTGGCGACTTGGACGTCACGGCTGGTTTTCTTCAACAGGCGGGGGATCGTTTCCACCCGAATCATTGAAGACGGTTTTCGACGAGCGACTACGGTCCAATAGATGACTGCGCTGACCTGCTCGCGGCAGCAGTCAGCTGCCATCGACAGCGCCACCTAACCTGATAGGCCTGTCGATCGCGGAATTCTTGGCGAAGAATTCTTGGCGAAATAGAATGCATCGTTGAGACCGGAACCCTTGTTGAAGTGCCACGTTCAATCGGCGGCGGATGGCCCTTCAACAGGAGAAGTTTATGCGTAACATTCTGATCGCTCTGGCTGCAGTGTCCGCACTGGCGACACCGAACCTCGCGCAATCGGCGACTGCTACGACGACTGGAACGTATGTCACCGCTAAGCCTACCGATATTCTGAGCTACAATCTGATCGGGCTTAATATCGTAAATGGCGCGAACGAGACCGTCGGGGAAATCAAGGATCTCCTCATCTCCGATGGCGCGCTTGCCGGCTACATCGTTTCGGCGGGCGGCTTCCTCGGCGTTGGAGAGCATTACGTGATCGTTTCGCCGGCTGCTGTGAAGGTCAATTACTCCGAGAACGACAAAAAGTGGACGGCCACCATGGACGCCACCAAGGACCAGCTAAAGGCTGCGCCGGAGTTCAAGTACGAAGGCCGCTGGAGCAAGTAGGCTTTTCCTGCGGCGCCGGACGCACATTCCGGCCCCTGCGGCCCGATCAGAAAACCGCGTTATTGTTCTCAGCCCAACCTCTCTTTGCGCGACCGCTCACAGTCATTCCCGGTTGCGAACGAGGCACATCGACAAGGAGACCTTTTATGACCACGGCCAAGAAGACATCATCTGAAAAGAAAAACGAAGCAATGCGCTTGGCGGAGACGACCGACGTATCGCCGAAGCAGGCTGACGATCTCATTCGCAAGCACGGCGGTGACAAGAAGAAGGTTGAAAAGGAAGCCAAGAATTTCAAGGCCGAAGGATAGGCTCTAGCGCGCATCTTGGCCCACTGCGGCGTTACCTGCGAATGGCCGTCTTGATCGCGGCCGCGTCGATTTTCTTCATTTCCATCGTGGCTTCGAACGCGTTCTTGGCCTGATCGCTGCCAGCAGGGATCTGATTCGAGCCGTGCTTTCCGTTCGCCGGCTTGGTTACACCGGAACACGAAGCACCCAGGCGCGTTTCTGTTCAGTAGCCGGTTGGGCTGTTCTGGAGAACTATCACATGAGCTTGGGCACAATTCTCATCATCATCTTGATCCTTGCATTGCTGGGCGGATTCAGCGGCCTGGGAGGCGGTCCGTTCTACGGGACCGGCTATTATGGCGGAGGCGGTCTCGGGCTGTTGCTGATTATCATAATTATCCTCGTGGTCCTGGGCCGCATCTGACCAGCAGCGCCCAGGGGGCGGCATAGGTGGACGAGTGGAAACGCACCCCGGGCGCCCGTTGGCCCCCGGGGAACAAAGCAGACCACGGAAACTTCTAGCCACACGGGACGCACGCCTGGGCAGGCCACAAGCGCAGGCCTGGCGGGTCGAGGAGAAGTGATGAATAATGAGCCTGTAGAGGCGCCAGTCCCCCGCAAGGGCATGCCAAGTCCCCGGCTCGACGAGGTCGAATTCAAGAGGCGGTACCGGGAGCAATTTTTCGATCCGGCGTTTCAACCGCATGAGGCGGCAATCGATGAACTCGCCGAAGTCGCCTGGCAGGCCTATAGGGAGTCCAGGAAGAGTCCGGTCACCCGCAAGGCAGGCGCGGAATTTGCTGATCCTGGTTACGACCTGTCGGTCGAATGGCTTTCCGCGCGTGATGCCATTCGCGATGCCCAGGAAAGATATGAGGACAGGGCGCGAAAGCCGACCATACTCATTGTCAACGGATCGTCGCGCAGTGAGCATACCTGTCCGGGCGAAATGTCGAAAAGCTTCCGGTTGGCCGAAATCGCAAGGTCAACTATTCAAAACGAGGCCCGGCTGGACGCCGAGATTTTGGATTTGTCTCGTCTCGCTTCAGAATATGGCCGCAACATTCACCCCTGCAAGGCATGTTTCTCGACCGCGGCGGCGCTGTGCCATTGGCCTTGTTCATGCTATCCCAATCATTCTCTCGGCCAGACCCAGGACTGGATGAACGACATCTATCCGCTTTGGGTCGCCGCGCACGGTGTCATGGTCATCACGCCAGTGAATTGGTACCAGGTTTCCTCGCCCGTGAAGCTCATGATGGACCGGCTTGTGTGTGCGGACGGAGGCAACCCCGACCCAACGCTCACGCACGGCAAGGACGCTACCGAGGCAAAGAAGGTCGAGATGAGCGGCTGGGACTACCCGCGTCATCTTGCGGGCCGGCTGTTTTCCGTCGTGGTCCACGGCGATGTCGAAGGTGTCGAAAATGTGCGACGGTCATTGTCCGATTGGCTCTGCTTCATGAAACTTTCGCCGGCGGGAGCCTATGCCGAACTTGATCGCTATATCGGCTATTGGAAGCCGTATGCGACCAGCCATCAGGAACTCGATGCCAACGAGGCTGTGCAAGAAGAGGTGCGCAATGCCGCGCGAGCCCTCGCCGAGGCCGTCTCGGAGCGCAGGGCGGGCCGACTGAAGCCGATCGGATCGAGCCTCAAAAATCCGCACCCTAAATGACTTGCGGACGTCCAGGGCATATTGAGGCGTCTTTCTTCCGGTATCCTGCTGCCGCCAATGCCTTGGGCCGCCAGTGCCTTGGGGCGCGGTTCTCAGGCGAACAGACCGGTGGCCGCACCCCTGCACGAAAACAGGACATTGAGCCACGCTGGACGCTATCTTGGCTCGTTATTCATGCTCAGATAGGTGGGATCGAATTCGGCGATCCCTGCCAGCCGGTCCCAGTCCGAAATCGTCACCGTGTGATTTGACCAGGCGACGACTTCTAGCCGCCTTAGGGAAGCGATCACCCGGTTCATGTGCACAACAGACAGGCCCAACACATCGGCCATCTCGGCTTGCGAGAGAGGCAGGCTGAAGCTCATGCCGTCAGTACGATTGACTACGCGCAGCCGCACGAAGAGCTCGCAGATCAGATGAGCGAGGTGCGAAGTCTTGGATCGTCGTCCCATCGCCACGATCCACTCGCGATGGATCGCGCCATCAATGAGCGTGTCCAGCCACAAAAGGCGCGTCAGGTGAGGAGCCCGTTCGGTAAGCATCTTCAGCTTGCCGTGGTCGGCAAAGGCCACGCGGCAAGGCGAAAGGGCGATGATGCCGTGGTCCATGATTTTTAAGAGAAAGGCATGAAGATCGACAAAGTCACCAGTCACCTGCAATGAAGTGATCTGACGTCCGCCGTTCTCCAGCACCTTGTAGCGCGCGGCAAAGCCATCCAATATCAAGGTGCTGTAGGCGGGGCGGGATCCGGCGGCAACGATATCCTGGCCGACGGCGAAGTCCCGACCCGTGGATATGATGCCGGCCAGGAGGGTCTTTTCCTCATTGGAAAGGTCGTCATGTTGGCCGAGTTGCAGATAAAGGGACTCAAGCATCATCTTAGCCTCGATCGAACGCGTAGGCCGCTGATGCGGATCGGGCACAACGGATGGGCGGGAGCTCAAACGCGCCCCCCTTCGGTTAGAATACCACGTTCTTCGAAGCTGCGCGTCTTCAAATGCTTGTCCCAGACGGCGCAGGACGGACGGGAACTTTTCCGGACGCCCGACGTTGGCGGCACCATGACAATTTTCTATTTCGACGTGGAAGAGAATGGCAACCTGGCGCGAGACCGGCACGGCATCGATTGCGCCGACTTGGATCATGCCAAGAAAGAAGCCGTCCGAGCGATCGTGGACATGACGCGCGATGCCTTACCGGATGGGGATCACCACGAATTACGGGTGACGGTCCGTGACAAATCCGGAGCCGTAGTGGTTGGAGTTACACTTAATTTCGATGCACGGGGCGCTGATCGGCAGTGATGCGGGAGCAATGTTACGAGGCGAAATGCATGCGCCGATGCTGTTGCCGGCCAAGCGTCGCGGCTCTGGAGAGGCCGAATCCAGATGGAAAGTGTCCGAGAGCGAAGGCGCCCATAGGGGAAGTCAAAGAGCGATAGGACTCCCCTCGGCCCAATATGAACGACTCAAACCCGCCGCGGTCGTGGCGGACTTTGCCCGATCCTGCCGGAACGGTGCCGTATTGTATTCTTGCTATTTATCGCCCTTCGTTTTCAGTGCGTCGCCCAAATCCCGCTTGTCGGGATCCTGCAGGTTTTCGCCGCTGGCATCCCTGTCGATATCGGGGTCGTCCTTTGCCGGACGGTATCCGCGAGGACGGTTTTCCGGCGGGCCTTCCCAGCGCGATTTCTCATTCGTGGTGCCTTGTGCAGCTTTACGCGAGCCTGTCATGATCAAGCCTCCTTGGTCGTGATGTTCGGGCATGTCTTTGAGCTGGTCCTTCGTCCATGTCGTGACGGCGTGCACTTCTCCGTCTTCGTCACGCATGAAGTCCAATTGGCTGGCAGGAACAGCGACAGGTTTGGCGCCGATGCCCAGAAAACCGCCGACATCGATGACGATTTCGGTTGCCGGGCCGGTACCATGGACGTGCGAGACGGAACCGATTTTTTCGTCGTCGGGACCGTAAACAGCGGCGTCTTCGAGAATTGTCGGCGTCAATTCGCTGGCGCTGAGCCGGACGTGATTGGTGTGATCCATCGTCGTGCCTCCTCACGGGTTGATTTTTCGTAATCCCGTGAATGGTCATCCGTTCCATACAAAATCCAGGAAACGTTCATCGGCAACCGAGACCCGTTACGGACCAGATGACGTCACGCGCCACACCGTATTGCCGACATCGTCCGCTATGAGCAGCGCCCCCGACTTGTCGATCGCCACACCAACCGGTCGCCCTCTCGCCTCGCCCTTGTCGTTCAGAAAACCCGTGACGACGTCCTGCGCCACTCCATTTGGGTGACCGCCGCTGAACGGCACGAAGACAACCTTGTACCCATTGAAGCGAGCGCGGTCCCAACTGCCGTGCTCGCCGATGAAGGCACCCCCGCGATAGGATTGCGGCAGGCTGGTCCCGGTGTAGAAAGCCAGTCCAAGCGGCGCGACATGGGAACTCAACGCGTAGTCGGGCGGAATTGCCTTTGCAACCAGATCCGGCCGCTGCGGCATGACGCGCGGGTCGACATGTTGTCCGTAATAGCTGTAGGGCCAGCCATAGAACGCACCATCCTTCACCGATGTCAGGTAATCCGGGACCAGGTTCGGACCGAGTTCGTCCCGCTCGTTGATGACCGCCCAGAGCGCTCCGCTCTCAGGCTCAAGCGACAGACCATTGGGATTGCGCAGTCCGCTGGCGAAGATACGCGAACGGCCCGTCGCCCGGTCGACTTCCCAGATCGCGGCGCGGTCCTTCTCGGCCTGGATGCCGTTCTCGGTGATGTTGCTGTTCGAACCGACGCCGACATAGAGCAGCGAGCCGTCGCGGCTGGCGACCAGGCTTTTCGTCCAATGGTGATCGATCGGTCCGCCCGGCAGCTCCGTCAGCACCGTCCCCGGCGCTGTGATCTTGGTGTCGCCCGGTTGATAGGGATAACGCAAGATCGCGTCGGTGTCGGCGACGTAAAGATCGTTGCCCACCAGCGCGACGCCGAATGGCGAGTTCAGATGGTCGAGGAATACGCCCTGATACTCCGGCACGCCGTCGCCATTGGCGTCGCGCAATAAGGTGATGCGATTGCTCGGGCCGGTGTCGCCGCCCGAGGTCGTGAGTGATTCGATCCAGCCCATCACCAGATCCTTCGGCCGTTTGATCGATGGCGCGGGCGGTGCCTTGGATTCCACGACCAGGATGTCGCCATTGGGCATCACATAGAGCGAGCGCGGGTGCTGAAGCCCCTTGGCCAGCGCCTTGATCTGCAAGCCCTGGGCTACGGTTGGTTTCTCGTCGTTCTTCCATCCCACCACGGAGGCAAGATGCATCGGCGGGAACAGATACTGGTTTATGTCAGGCAGTTTCGGGTTCGCACCGATCTGCGTGCTCGGGTCGGTGTTGTCGTCGCTGCAGCCGGCGACACCAAAGGCCGTGGCGCACAGAAGCGCTGCCATCGTCAATTTGAAGGCTCGATCAAAGTGTCTCATCGGCCACTCCCACATGATGGCGATAGACCAGGGCCCAACCGAGCCAGCCTGTAACAATCAGGATGAGTACGACCAGCGTCGATAGGATCAGCCCTGTCGGCACGACCGAGGTCCATGCGTCGCGCGTGTGAACGAGCATATTGAAGAAGGCCAGGATGAGCGCAACAAGGTTGCCGGCCATATGCAGCCAGGCGACCGGTTGTGCCCGGATCTCGCGCTCGCCGATGAAATCGACGAGACCTGCAATGGCCGCCAGGATACCGATAATAACACCTATGGTGACCAGCCAGGCCGAGAAGTCGGCCCACATCATCTCTGCCGTCCGCCAGTAGGTCATGTCCGTGAGAAACGTTCCGACGAAGCAGGCTATCGGAATCGTGACCAACATTGGATGAATTGGATGGCCGGCAATTCTGGCCGTCGATCTCGGGCTTTCCCTGTCCATTTTGGAGTTCCTTCCCGCCAGCTGGTGCTCGGAAAACAACCAGACGATTGTGAGAAAGTTCCCCTGCAATTTGCCCATTCACTGGAAGGTGAAATGAGGCCTTGCCGGATCAACGGCCAGGGCACCTACTGGTTGGTGACCTCTTCTAATCGACGGCGCCACAATTCGAGATCAGGGCCGGCTTTTCATACCCCGAGCGCAATCTATCCTTGGCCAGGTCATTTGCGGGCCTTTCGCCGCTTCCCTATCCGGCTACATGTTGCTCGCCGGCCGGGATGGTGGCCGTGGACGGTAGGATGGCACCTGGCGTGGCTTTACCGGGACATCGGAGAGCGAGTTTCGAATCGGCCTGACAGGTTTTGGTGAAGCAGCGGCACGCCGGCGCAACACAGCGGCCGACAATCTCTCAAGCAGCTCTCTAACTTCCATCGGACTGATCTCCTCCCAAGAGAGCCCCCCGCTTGGCCTTACCTACCATCTGAAACCAACATGTGCATTAAACTTTGACATATCCGGCCTCGAACCGCGTCGCCGGCGTTCGTCGCTTGCGACAGGGCGAGCGCATCCGTCTCCCGGGCACGCCGCTGCGTTGCGACCAGTCGATTTGTTGGAGACTGATGGGGTCAAAAATTTGTGACTGCCGGCGTGGCGCCGGAACCATCCCTATGACGCGCCGTTAGCTCACACGCGCGTTTCAGCAAATTCGGCGAGGGGATGCCGCAGGTCTTTTCCAAGAGCGCCAATGGTGTCGCCCGCTTCGTGGTTTGGGCCACATGCGCGGCGTTGCTTCTAGCCATCGTGATCGGCATCGCCCTGCCGCGTTCAGGCTTCGTGACCGGCGTGGGCCAGGCGGTGGCTCAACCCGTCCCGTTCAGCCACAAGCACCATGTCGGCCAACTCGGGCTCGACTGCCGGTACTGTCACAACGGCGTCGAGACCTCGTCATCGGCCGGGCTGCCGGCCACCGAAGTGTGCATGACGTGCCATTCGCAGCTGTTCACCAACGCAGACATGCTGGCACCGGTGCGGGCGAGCCTGGCATCAGGGCATCCGCTCGAATGGCAGCGCGTCAACAGCGTTCCCGACTTCGTCTACTTCAATCATTCGATTCACATCGCCAAGGGCGTCGCCTGCGAGACATGCCATGGCGAGGTCGACGACATGCCGCTGACCGTGCGGGCGCAGTCGCTGAACATGGGCTGGTGCCTCGATTGCCATCGCGATCCCCAGCCCAATCTGCGGCCACTGCAGGACGTGTTCCTGATGCATTGGAAGCCGCCTGACGACATCGCGCGGATCAGACGCTCACTGATCAGTTTGCTCGACATCCACCCCGAAACGATGACGGATTGCTATGTCTGCCATCGCTGATATCAGGCCAATTCCGACCGCCGGGATCGCCGCCTTGCGTGAGCAACTTTCGAGCGGCCGTGACATGTGGCGGAGCCTCGACGAGATTGCCCGTACAGCTGAATTCCTGCGCTTCGTCGAAGCCGAATTCCCGGCATTGGCCGACCGCCTCCCAAGCCGCATCGACCGGCGCACGATGCTGAAAGTGATGGGCGCTTCGCTGTCGCTTGCCGGGCTTACCGCCTGCAGCGAGGCGCGGAGCATCGTTCCCTATGTGCGTCAGCCTGAAAATGTCGTTCCCGGCAAGCCACGCTATTATGCAACGACGCTTTCAAGCGACGGCTTCGGCATCGGCGCCGTCGTGGAAAGTCATGAGGGACGCCCGACCAAGGTCGAGGGAAATCCCGACCACCCAGCCTCGCGCGGTGCCACCGATGCCATCATGCAGGCGGCTGTGCTCACCCTGTTTGATCCCGACCGCTCCCGCACGCCGCTGAAGGATGGCGAGCCGGCGGCCTACGGCGACTTCCTCGGGGATATGGCGGCGCTCGCTTCCAGGCTGGCTGGGTCGGGCGGCCTGGGCGCGGCCGTGCTGATGGAAGCGACGACGTCGCCGACAGCGAAGGTCCAGGTCGAAGCCCTGCGGGCACAATATCCGCGGTTGAAGATCTTCCGTCACGATCCACTTGCAACGACTGCTGGCGCTCAGGCATCGATGGCACTGTTCGGTAAAGCGTTGATGCCCGTCTACCGTTTCGACCGCGCGGAGACGATCTTCAGCCTCGACGCGGATTTCCTGGGGGAGGGGCCTGGCCGGCTTGCCTATGCGCGCGATTTCGCCGCGCGGCGGCGGGTGCGCGCCCCAAACGACAGCATGAGCCGGCTCTATGCGGTGGAATCGACGCCGACCATCACGGGAGCCGCCGCCGACCATCGTCTCGCAATGCGGCCGAGCGAAATCGAGGCTGTTGCGGCTGCACTGGATGCTGTGCTGGGCGATCAAGCAAATTCGACGCCTTCTATTGTCGATCCTGCATGGATGGCGGCGCTGACGCAGGATTTGCGGGCGGCCGGCGCCAAGGCGCTGGTCGTGCCCGGCTCGCATCAAAGCGCCTTCGTGCATGCCTGCGCTCTTGCCGCCAATGCAAAGCTTGGATCCCTCGGCAACACGGTGGAATTCATCGAGTCGCCGGATGAGGTTCGCTCCGACGGCGATCTGGCGGCACTCTGCAGCGCGATCGCCGACCGCTCGGTCGATACGGTCGTGGTGCTCGGCGCAAACCCGTTGCACACCGCGCCGTCCGATCTCGACGTCCATAAATTGTTCTCCGAATTGAAGCTGCTCATCCACTTCGGCCTTTGCAGGGACGAAACGGCACTTCATGCCCACTGGCACGTGCCGGCCGCGCATGAGCTCGAAAGCTGGAGCGACAGTCGTGCCTATGACGGCGCCGCCTCGATCGTGCAGCCGCTTATCGAACCGCTTTTCGGCGGCAAGACCATTCATGAGATTCTCGCTGCTCTCAGTGGCCGCTTCGATGCCGATGCGCTGGCGCTGGTCCGCCAGACCTGGAAAGCCCTCGACGACACAGCCTGGCGCAAGGCCCTGCGCGACGGCGTTGTGCTGGACAGCGCGTCCAAGCCAGTGCCGATCACAATGGCGCCGGATCTCGGCGGGTTGCAGCACCACCCGGTGACCGCGAACGGCTTCGATATCCGTTTCGTTGCCGATCCTTGGCTGCGCGACGGGCGCTACGCCAACGCCTCCTGGCTGCAGGAGCTGCCTCGGCCGCTGACCAAACTCGTCTGGGGAAACGCAGCCTTGATGTCGCCTGCGAGCGCCGAGCGGCTGAAGCTCGAGAACGGCGGGATCATAAACATCGCGCAAGGCACCTCCAACATAGATGCCCCGATCTGGATCACGCCGGGGCACCCGGACGACACGGTGACGCTTTCCCTTGGCTTTGGGCGCAAGATCGGCTCGGTCGCGACGCTTGCTCATGGCTACGACGCATTCCGGTTGCGGACCAGCGGCGCGAATTGGGTAGCCGCTGGCGCCATGATCGTCGCTCGCGAGGGCAAGGCGGAGGTTATCACCACACAGCACCACCAGGCGATGGAAGGCCGTGCCATCATCCGGCACACTTCGCTCGATGGTTTCCGCGAGAACCCAGGCTTTGTCCGTGAGGGCGTTCCGCGCATACCGACGGAGTCGCTCTACCCCGACTGGAACTATGACGAAGAGGCCTGGGCCATGGCGATCGACCTGTCGGCCTGCATCGGCTGCATGGCCTGCGTGTCCGCCTGCCAGTCCGAGAACAACATCGCGACTGTCGGCCCGGACGAATGCGCGCGCGGCCACGAGATGCACTGGCTGCGTATCGATCGCTACTATTCCGGCCCGGTCGATACGCCTGATCTGTTCTTCCAGCCTGTGCCTTGCATGCATTGCGAGAAAGCGCCATGCGAGGTGGTCTGTCCGGTCAACGCGACCGTGCACACCCATGACGGCTTGAACGCACAAGTCTACAACAGGTGCATCGGCACCCGCTACTGTTCGCAGAACTGCCCGTACAAGGTTCGGCGCTTCAATTTCCTCGACCACCAATCTTTCGACAAGGACGAGGCCGGCCCCGAGCAGGCCGTGCACAATCCGAACGTCACCGTGCGCTCGCGCGGCGTGATGGAAAAATGCACCTATTGCGTCCAGCGGATCAGCGCCAGGCGCATCCAGGCACAGATCGAAAACCGCGACATTGCCGACGGCGAGGTCGTGACGGCCTGCCAGCAGGCCTGCCCGACACGAGCCATAACCTTCGGCGACCAGAACAAGAGGGCCGCCAAGGTCGTCCAGGAGAAAAGCGCGCCGCATAATTATGCGCTGCTCGAAGAGCTCAACACCAGGCCGCGCACCACCTATCTCGGCAAGATCAGGAACAGCAACCCTAAGCTTGCTCAGCCGGGCGAGAAGACCGATGGCTGAGGCGGCCGCCAGGAGCACGGCCGTGCTGCGCGGCCGTCATGATTTTCCCGAAATCAGCGGGCGCATCGGCGCGATCGTGCTGGATGGCCGGCTGCCGCGCCACTTCTGGACAGCGTTCTTTTTCTGCTTTCTCCTGGTGCTCGTCTTCCTTTACTCCATCACCTACCTGATCTCGGTCGGCGTCGGCGCCTATGGCATCGACATCCCTGTCGCCTGGGGCACGATGATCTCGAATTTCGTCTGGTGGATCGGCATCGGTCATGCCGGCACATTGATTTCGGCCGTGCTGCTGTTGCTGCGCCAGCCATGGCGTGCCTCGATCAACCGCTTCGCCGAGGCAATGACGCTGTTTGCGGTCGCCATGGCCGGTCTCTTCCCGATCCTGCATCTGGGACGGCCTTGGTTCTTCTACTGGCTGCTGCCGCTGCCAAACACGCATATGCATTGGCCGCAGTGGCGAAGTCCGCTGGTGTGGGATTTCGCGGCGATCTCTACCTACGCCACCGTCTCTCTGCTCTTCTGGTACATGGGGCTGCTGCCCGACCTTGCCGTGCTGCGCGACAGGGCGAAGTCGCGCGCCGGGCAGCTCTTCTACGGCATATTGGCGCTTGGCTGGCGCGGCTCGGCCTTCCACTGGGCGCGCTATCAGACGGTCTATTTCCTGATGGCGGCATTGGCCACGCCCTTGGTCGTTTCGGTGCACTCGATCGTCGCGCTCGATTTCACCTTCGCAATCACGCCCGGCTATCACTCCACGATCTTCCCTCCCTATTTCGTCGCCGGTGCCTTGCTCTCCGGTTTCGCCATGGTGCTCACCATCGCCATTCCGCTGCGCTGGGCTTTTTCGGTCGAGGACCTGATCACGCTCAAGCACATGGACAATGCCGGCAAGCTGATGATCGCCGCGGGCATGATCGTCATCTACGGCTACGCGTCGGAAGCCTTCTTCGCCTGGTATTCGGGCGAGCCCTACGAGCGCGCGATGATGTGGCGGCGCGCCTTCGGCCCCTACGCGCCGCTGTTTTGGGTGATGCTGGCCTGCAATTGCGGCGCGCTGCAATTGCTCTGGTTCCGGCGCGTGCGCCTCAACATGCCGCTGCTGTTCGCGATTGCGCTGGTCATCAACATCGGCATGTGGCTCGAGCGCTACATCATCGTCGTCACCGGGCCGAGCCGTGATTACCTGCCATCGTCATGGGGCGAGCAGTCGTTGACCTGGCTCGATTTCGGCATCCTGTTCGGTTCGGTCGGCACTTTCTTCGCGCTCGTCTTCCTGTTCATCCGCATTCTCCCTGCCATCACCATCTTCGAGGTCGAGGAACTGGCCGAGGAAAAGGCACAGGCGACATGAGCCTGCACGGCATCATCGCGGTGTTCGCCGATCCCGAAGCGCTGATCGAAGCGGCACGCACGATGCGCGCGCGCGGCTACCGGCGCATGGAGGCCTTCTCGCCCTTCCCGGTGCGCGGGCTGGCCGAAATACTCGGCATGCCAAAATCGCGCCTGCCCTGGGTCGTTCTTGGCGGCGGCATTCTGGGCGCGGTTTTGGTCTACGCACTGATCCTCTACTCGGTCGAGATCGACTATCCCGTCAATGTCGGCGGCCGGCCGCTGCATTCCTGGCCGGCCTTCGCCGTTATCGCCTTCGAGGCTGCGATACTGGGAGCGGCCCTGGCCGGTTTTGTCGGCTTGCTCAGCGCCAACCGGCTGCCGCGATATTACCATCCAGTGTTCAACGCCGGCAGCTTCAGCTATGCGCGCGGCGGCAAGTTCTACCTCTTCATCGAGGCCGCCGATCCGAAATTCCGCAAAGGGGTGACCAAAGGCCAACTGACGCGGCTGGGCGCGCAAAGCGTCGAGGAGGTGGAAGCGTGAAGGCGCGGTTCGCCCTGCTTCTGGCTGCCATGCTCCTCGCCGGCTGCCGTCAGGATATGGAAGACCAGCCGCGCTACAATCCGCTCGCGAAAAGTGACCAATTCGCCGACGGCATGTCGGCGCGAATGCCGGCCAAGGGAACGGTCGCGCGCGACGCCGATCTCTCGTCGGTGCCCGATACTTTCCCCTATCCGATCACGATGGCGCTGCTGCAACGCGGCCGGCAGCGTTTCGACATCTTCTGTTCACCTTGCCATGGCCGCACCGGCGACGGCCACGGCATGATCGTCCAGCGCGGTTTTCCGGCGCCACCTTCCTATCACCAGGACGCCCTGCGCAAGGCGACCGACAGACACGTCTACGATGTCATCACGGACGGCTATGGTGCGATGTATTCCTATGCCGCGCGTGTGGCGCCTGCCGATCGCTGGGCGATCGTCGCCTATGTCAGGGCCTTGCAGTATTCGCGGGACGCGCCCGTTGCCGGGCTTCCCGAACGCCTGCGCGCCCGGCTCGAGGCGGAGGCGGCGCGATGATGCGGTTTGCCGTCGATCGTTGTACAGGGTTGGCGCTGGCCGCCGCGGCAGCAGGATTGCTGTCCTGCGGGGCAGAAGGGATTGCCGATGTCCGGGCGATGCTGGCTGCCTGGCTCACCACGGCGCTTTTCCTGCTCGGCTTGCCACTTGGCGCGCTGACCATATTGATGGTGCATGGGCTGACCGGCGGGCGGTGGGGCGAGGCGGTCCGCCAGCCGCTGCGCGCGTTGGTGGCGACACTGCCGCTGGGCCTGCTTTTTCTCCTGCCGGTGCTGCTCCGGCTCGACCTCATCTTTCCCTGGGCAAGCACCGATGGGGCAGCGCTGCCCGAGACGGTGCGCGAGAAACTGGCCTATCTGAACGTCCCGTTTTTCCTGCTGCGTTTCGCGGTCTGTGCCGCGATCTGGCTTTCGTTGGCGTGGCTTGTGCTCGGCTGGACAGCGGAGGACGAAAGCAGGGATCGTCGGGATGCGGGCAAAGGTTGCGCCGTCGGGCTGATTGTCCACGGTGTGGCGGTCACGGTCTTCGCCATCGACTGGATGCTGTCGCTCGAGCCGGAGTTCACCTCGACCATCTACGCCTTCCTGGAAGCAGCCTCGGAAGTGGTGGGCGCCTTCGCCCTTGCCATGATCATGCTCGCGGCAAAGCGCGCCATCGAGATCCTGCCTGGCGGCGAGGAGGACGTGGCACTGAGCGAAGATGTCGCCAACATGGCGTTCGGTTTCATGCTGATGTGGGCCTATCTCGCCTTCATGCAGTGGCTGGTGATCTGGGGCGGCGACCTGCCGGAGGAGATCCACTGGTATGTCATCCGCAGCAGCCATGGCTGGCAGTATCTGCTCTGGCTTCTGATCGCGGGTCAGTTCGCCCTGCCGCTGGCCGCTTTCCTCAGCCGGGATGTAAAGCGCAGCCATGCAGGTCTGCTCGGGCTCGCCGGCATCGTGCTTGCCGGTCACTTCATCGATATTTTCTGGCGGATCCGGCCGGCGCTTTTCAATGGCAGTGCGCAGGAGCTTTGGTGCGATCTGGCAGCGATGGCGGGCGCCGGCGGACTCTGGCTGGCGCTGCTGTTCTTCTTGGCTGAGCGACCCGACGTGATCGCTCTCTGGCGGCGGAGGCCTGCACATGGCTAAGGTCGCCCGCCACCCCGAAAAACGCGATGTCTGGCCGCGCGCGCTGCTCGGTTTTGGTGCCGGGCTGCTGTTGTTTTTGGCCGTAGCTGCAATCGCCATCCGGCTCGTCTTCGACACATCGCCATTTTGGCCGCCGCCTGGCGCTTCGACATTGTCCAATCAGGCAAGTCCGGCATTGCAGCCGGCGCCGGAAAGCGATCTCGCCGGTTTCCGAGCGCAAGAGGATCGGGAATTGCAGGAACTTGGCTGGGTCGATCGCGCCGCCGGCATTGCCCGGATACCGATCGACGAGGCGATGTCGGCGCTCGCCAGCCATGGCCTGCCCGATTGGGGCCAGCAGACAGCAACGACCGGCGGCGGCAATTGTCCATTGCTTGCAGAGGGCGTGCCGCGCACGCCGCAGGCGGATCGCTGCCGTGGATCGGCATCGGACAATGGCGGGGATGGTCCATGAAGGGCTGGCTTGTTGCACTGGGTCTGCTCATCGCCATGCCGGCCATCGCGGCCGAGCGCCCGACCTTCGATCCGCAAATCGGCGCGCAACTCGACCTTGGCCGGTCGCTTCGCGATGTGGCCGGGAAACAGCGGACGCTCGGCGAAACGCTCGGCGGGCGCCCCGCGCTGCTTATCTTCGGCTATGACAAATGCCCCAATCTTTGCGGCGTCACCCAACAAGCGGTTGCCTCGGACCTGAAGAAAATATCGCTCAGTCCGGCAAGCTACCTTGCGCTGTTCGTCTCCATCGATGCTGCCGAAACAACCGGCGATGCTGCCGACGTGCAGGCCGCGATCGCGCCTGTAGCTGGCGATGGACTGTCTTCGTGGCGGTTCCTCACCAGTGCTGACGGCGCCGGCGCGGTTCTTGCCGCGCAAGCCGGCATTGCCTTCGACCGACGCGCCGGCATCGACCAGTTCGTTCATCCGATCGCCATCATTGCGCTGACGCCGGCAGGCCGCATAGCGCAGGTGCTGCCGGCGCTGACCTTCACGCCGCGCGATCTCGAACTGGCACTGGTCGAGGCGTCCGCGGGCAAGCTTGGCTCGATCGCCGACCATGTCTTTTTGCTCTGTGCCGGCTTCGACACGTCGAAAGGCCAGTACACGCCGGCGATCTGGGCTGCCCTGAAGGTGGCGGGCATCGTGACGGTTCTTGGACTCGCAATGACGATCCTGCTGCTGATGCGCGGGAGGCGCGCATGAGCTTCGGCATTCCGTTTTTTCCGCAGCAAGCGTCGTCCGCCGCGGGCAGCGTCGATGTTCTGTTCTATACGTTGCTCGCCTTTGCCATCGCGCTTGGTCTCTCGCTCACCTTTCTCGTGGTCGGCTATGCCGTCAAATACCGCGTCGGTTCGCCTGCCGACCGTACCGGGGAGCGAGCGCGCAGCCTGCCACTGGAATTGACCTGGACCATCGCCAGCCTGGTCATCGCCTTCATCTTTTTCGGCTGGGGCGCCGTGCTGTTTGTCCGCCGCGACCATCCGCCGCCGAATGCCATCGAGATCGCCGGCCTCGGCAAGCAGTGGATGTGGGAGTTTCGCCATCCCGGCGGCCAGCGCGAGATCAACGAATTGCACGTGCCGGTCGGCAGAGCCGTGGTGGTGTCCCTGGCATCGCAGGATGTCATCCACTCGTTTTTCGTTCCCGCCTTCAGGGTCAAGCAGGACGCCGTGCCGGGGCGCACCACCCATGTCTGGTTCATCACCACGGAACCAGGCCGTTACCATCTGTTCTGCGCCCAGTATTGCGGCACGCAGCACTCCGAAATGGGCGGCTGGGTGACCGCGATGGCGCCGGAGCAGTATGCCTCCTGGCTGGAGAGCCAAGGCGAGGGGGAAACGCTGGCAGCGAGCGGCGAAAAGCTGTTCCAAGCGCTTGGCTGTTCGGGCTGCCACGGCAATTCGAGCAAGGTCAGGGCGCCTTCGCTTGCGGGTATTTTCGGCCGGCCGGTGGCGTTGGCCAACCAGCAGACGGTGATCGCCGACGAACGCTATCTGCGCGATTCCATCCTTGTCCCCAACAAGGAGATCGCCGCCGGCTACGAACCGGTGATGCCGAGTTTCGACGGGTTGGTCGACGAGGGGGAACTGCAGATGCTGCTCGCCTATCTCAAGTCGCTTTCACCTCGGGAGTCGGCAAAAAACGAGGCAGTCCGATGAGCAGTTCCGCAACGGCCGCAAGCTATCTGGGCGAAGGCAGCGGCCCGCGCGCCTGGTTGCTGACGACGGACCATAAGCGGGTGGCTTGGCTTTACCTCGTTTCGCTGACCGCTTTCTTCTTCCTTGGCGGCGCCTTCGCCGTCCTGATCCGCATCGAACTTGCGACGCCGGCCGGCGATCTCGTCACCGATGATGTCTACAACAGGCTGTTTTCGCTGCACGGCATCATCATGGTCTGGTTCTTCCTGGTGCCGTCGATCCCGGCGACGCTCGGCAATTTCCTGCTGCCGCTGATGATCGGCGCGCGCGATCTTGCCTTCCCGCGCCTCAACCTTGCCAGCTGGTATGTGTTCATTTTTGGCAGCTTCTTCGCGCTGTTCTCCGTCGTTGCCGGCGGCGTCGACACTGGCTGGACCTTCTACACGCCGCTGTCGACGCTCTATGCCAACGGGTTCGTCTCGTCCGCTGCCCTTGGCGTCTTCATTGTCGGGTTTTCGACGATCATGACCGGCATCAATTTCATCGTCACCGTGCACACGCTGCGCGCGCCGGGCCTCACCTGGTTCCGGCTGCCGATCTTCGTCTGGACGATGTATGCGACGGCCCTGGTGATGGTGCTGGCGACGCCGGTGCTCGCCGCGTCGCTGATCCTGATCGTTCTGGAGCGCGTCTTCGGCATCGGCATCTTCAACCCCAGGCTTGGTGGCGATCCGCTGCTCTTCCAGCACCTGTTCTGGTTCTACTCGCATCCGGCGGTCTACATCATGATCCTGCCCGGCATGGGTGTCGTGTCGGAAGTGTTGCCCTGCTTCAGCCGCCGGCCGCTGTTCGGCTACAAGGCGGTCGCTCTATCCTCGATGGCGATTGCCGTCTTCGGCTTCCTGGTCTGGGGCCATCATATGTTCGTCAGCGGGCAATCGGCCTATGCCGGCGTGGTGTTTTCGTTCCTGTCGTTCTGTGTCGCCATCCCATCCGCGATCAAGGTTTTCAACTGGAGCCTGACATTGCGCAAGGGCGAGATCAGCTTCGAGACCTCGATGCTCTATGCGCTGTTTTTCCTGGCGCTGTTCACTTTCGGCGGCCTGGCCGGCCTGTTCCTGGCGGCTCTCGCCATCGACGTCCACGTGCACGACACCTACTTCGTCGTCGCCCATTTCCACTACATCATGGTCGGCGGCATGGTGACCGCCTATATGGCCGGCCTGCATTTCTGGTGGCCGAAGCTCACCGGCCGCATGTATTCCGAGACCTGGGGGCGCATCGCGGCGACAGTCACGTTTCTCGGTTTCAACCTCACCTTCTTCCCGCAATATGTCCTGGGTTTCCTCGGCATGCCGCGGCGCTACCACACCTACCCGCCGGAGTTCCAATTCTGGCACGTGCTGTCGTCGGCGGGCGCCGTCGTGCTGGCCATCGGCTATCTCTTGCCGCTGTTCTATCTCACCTGGTCGCTGTTTCGCGGCGCGCGGGCCCCGGACAATCCATGGCAGGCAACCGGCTTGGAGTGGCAGACGAGTTCGCCGCCGCCGCCGCACAATTTCGAGACGATGCCGGTGGTGACGCGGCCGGCCTACGCCTACGACATGAAGGGGCTGGAGCATGAACGCTTCAGCCCGCATCTGGAGGCGGGCCAGTGAGTGGCCAGACGCAGAGCATCGCCTTCGACAACGCATCGCGCGAGAGCGCAGCCGACACCTTGGCCATGTGGGTTTTCATCGGCTCCGAGGCGATGCTATTTGGCGCCATTTTCCTGGTTTTTCTCATCGCGCATATGAATTATGGCGCTGCCTTCGCAGCGGCATCCAAACATCTGTCGCTTCAGCTAGGCACGCTGAACACGGCCATATTGATCACCAGCAGTTTTACGATCGCGCTGGCGCATATGTATTCGGCGGGCGGTCGCTGGCGCGCGGCAATCTGGTCGCTGGCGGCGACCTCTCTGCTCGGACTTGGTTTCCTGGCCGTCAAGGCGGTCGAATACAGCAAGGAGTTCAGCGAGGGGCTGGCGCCCGTTCTCGGCGCGCCGTTCAGCTATACCGGACCGGACCCCGTTCACGCCGAATTCTTCTTCGGCCTCTATTTCGCGATGACCTTCCTGCATGCCCTGCATCTGATTGCGGGCATTCTCGCTATCGCCGGGGTGCTTGCGTTGTGGTCTCATGCCAATCCAGCCGGCAGGGCTCGCCGGATACAAGCCGTCGGTCTTTACTGGCATTTCGTCGACATCGTCTGGGTCTTCCTGTTTCCGATCCTCTATCTGATCAACCGAGGGTGACGGAACGATGGGCGAAATTCGAAAACTTTCTTTCGCTTATGCCGGACTTCTGACCCTGCTGGGGCTGACCGTGGGTTCGTCCTTTGTCGATCTCGGCGGGTTCAATTCCGCTATCAACCTCGCGATAGCAGCCGCCAAGACAGCAGTGATTGCCCTGTTGTTCATGCATTTGACAAGCAAAGGTCTTCCGAGGCTCGTCGTCGCGGCTGTCGGGCTGTGGCTGGTAATTCTGTTTGGGCTGACTTTGGTCGGGCAATAGCCGCGAGTATGAGGCCAACCATATCGGCGGCAACTTCACGCCATCCCGTGCGTTGGGCTGGAAACCCAGGGATTTGCCCGATGTCACTTACCGCCTTTGCTCTCAACTGCACTTTGAAAAACTCCGACGGCACCGAGAAATCATCGACCGACCGGCTGCTGGCGGATTTGCTGGCGGCGATGGTACCGCACGGCGTGAAGGGCGAGATCGTCCGCGCGCTCGATCATGACATCAAGCCGGGTGTGCTGTCGGACATGGGCAAGGATGACGACTGGCCAAAACTACGCAGGAAGATCATCGATGCCGATATCTTCATTCTTGGCCTGCCGATTTGGCTCGGCCAGCCGTCGAGCGTCGCCAAGCGCGTTCTCGAACGCATGGACGCGTTTCTGTCCGAGACCGACAACAGAAGCCGGATGCCGGCAGCCGGCAAGGTGGCGCTGGTTGCGATCGTCGGCAACGAGGATGGCGCACATGCTTGCCATGCTGCTTGTTTCCAGGCGCTGAACGATGTTGGTTTCACGGTACCCGCCAATGGCGGCATCTATTGGGTTGGTGAAGCGATGAGCGACACCAACTATGTCGACCTGCCGGGGACGCCGAAGGCCGTCGTCGAGATGATCGAGATGGCCGCGTCGAACGCGGCCCATCTGGCCAAGCTGCTCAAGGCCGAAAATTATCCGGGAGTGGCGGGCTGAACTCGCCCCACTCGCGGCGGATGCCGTCCGCAGCGGAAATGGCGGCCAGACAAAAAGTTCTGGCCGGCCTTGCCTTCATTCCTCGTCGAACCGCCGGCCCTCCCTGGACGGGTCACGTCCGATCGCGCGTTCCTCGTCGTCATCCGGCAAGGCTTCATCGCTGTTCTGGTAGGCGTTGTCGTCGTCTTCTTCCGGCAACTCGCCGTCCTTCTCGATGTCGGACGGCTCGTCATCATCGTCCGAAACGCTGTCGGGAAGAATCTTTGCGCCTTTAATGGCATCCCAGTCCTGTTGCGCGATTGACGGAGCGTCCGTCTGGTCCTTTTCGGCTCGTTTGTCGCGAGGGGCCATCTTCATCCTCCAATCCTGCGCCTTTCGGTGCTTGCCCCGGCGCCTTGCGCCGGGGCAAAATCAGGCATCACGCGGCTTGCTGCAACGCACGCTCATTGACGCCGCCCTCGCCAAGTTCGGTCAAGGCTTCGTCGGTCGCCACCTCCTCTTCCAACGTCTGGTTGAGGAGCTGGACGATATCCTTCTTGCCGAGCTGCTCGGCCCAGGCGATCAGCGTGCCATAGCGGGCGATCTCATAGTGCTCCACGGCCTGCGCGGCGCCCACGAGGCCGGCGTCAAGCGCTGGAGCGCCGCCATAATCCTCGAGGATCTCCGCCCCCTCTTCGAGAATGCCGTCAATGGCCGGACATGTCTTGCCCCGCGCCGGTTTGTCGAGAAGGTCGAATATCTGCTCGAGACGATCGACCTGGCCCTCGGTTTCCGTCCGGTGCTTTTCGAACGCCGCCGCCACCTCCTCGGCCTCGGCGCCCTTGGCCATTTTCGGAAGCGCTTTCAGTATTTTCTTTTCGGCGTAGTAGATGTCCTTGAGGCCATCGAGGAACAGGGCTTCAAGCCCCTTCGTTTCCGCTTTCGTCGCTCTCTTGGCAGTCGCCATGATTGGTCTCCCATGGATTGTGTTGAGGCCTTCACCTGGCGGGTGAAGTCCTTCGATAACCTGCGACCGTGCGGGTTGTTCCGGCTCAAATCACAAAGAAGCGCAATGGCTGTTCGCCTTCGACGAGAGCGCGAGAAGGTCGGGCTGTTTGCTTTCAAACGCCAGGTCGCGTGGCGAATTCTTCGGAGAGAATGCGCAGACCTTCCTCGTATTTGGCGGTCGAGGCACCCGTTTGGCGGACCTGCCATAGGTTATCGTTGAGGTCCGCCCGTTTGACCGGTAATGCCAATCTGTTCGACGCGGCCCTGCGCACGAAAACGGCGTCGTCCTCGCCATCCCGTTTCGTCAATGCGTCGACGGCCGAAACAATCGCAGGACTAAAGCCTGCCTCTTCCAGGTGGTGCGGTGTCCAGCCTTCGCCCTTTTCCAGGACATCGTGCAGATAGGCGACGATCTTCTGATCAAGCGTTTCGACTGCATCCGCAACGCGCCTGCAATGTTCGATATATGGCCGCCCGGTCTTGTCGGTCTGCGCCTGGTGCGCTTCCTCCGCGATTTTCGCCGCTCGAAAAAGCATGCTCATCTTCGCCTCCATCAATAGATCTGTTCAAACGTGCACTGCCGCGGGGCCTTGTCCGGCCGCCACCGCAACAGCTTGGTTCCATGCCGGAACCGATTGCCGGTGACATGGTCGAACCGGACCTCGACCACAAGTTCCGGCCGCACCGCCTCCCACTCGCCGCTGCGCTCCGTACTCCAGCGGCTCGGGCCGCCCGGCGCTTTCCCGGTAAAACCAGCACCGCCGCGCAGCTTTTCGAGCTTTCTGGTGAGTCCAGCCCGGTCGTCCCTGGCGATCGTTGATGTGAAGCCGACATGGTCGAGCTCGCCTTGGTCGTTGTAAAGGCCGAGCAGGAGGGAGCCGACCTCCCTGCTGCCGGTCAGATAGCGGAACCCGCCGACCACGCAGTCGACCGTGCGCAGCCGTTTCACCTTGACCATCGCGCGTTCGCCCGGCCGGTAGGGCTCAGCGCGCGGTTTTGCAACGACGCCGTCGGTCGAGCCGTGGCTGGTTTCTTGCAGCCAACGTGCGGCGACCGTTGCATCGGTGGTGCAGGGCGACAGCCGTAATGCGGCGCGCGGCGCCCCGGCTATGAAGTCTTGGAGGACAGCGCGTCGCTCTGTCAGCGGATGGTCGAGCAAGATCTTGCCGCCCGGCGCGACCAGAATGTCGAATAAGATGAACCGGGCAGGAGTTTCCACGCTCAGTTTGCGAATTCGGCTTTCAGCCGGATGCAAGCGCATTTGCAGCGCGTCAAAGGAAGGACGTCCGTCGATTTCGATCGTGATTTCACCATCGACAACGAAATCGTGGGCTTCGATCTCGCCGAGCATCGCCACCAGCTCCGGAAAATACCGGCCAAGCGGCTTACCCGATTTCGCGCGCAGATCGACAGTCTCCGCGTTTTTGAAAGCAAGGCAGCGAAAGCCATCCCATTTCGGCTCGTACTGCCAACCACCGTCGTCGTGCGGAAGCGTGTCGGCAGCCTTGGCTTCCATTGGAGGCGTGTCCAGAGGCAGGGCAAACGGGTTTTTGATGGCGACTACCATCGTTCTTCCCTGTCGTGGTGCGGCAGATCGATCCCGCAGCAGATCCAGCCTAGCCGCTGGCCCGATCCGTAATTGTAATGGGGTGTGAGATCCGAGGGATCATCGAACGTTCCGATATGCAGGGCAATTTCACTCGGCGATGCGTCGTAAGCCAATGTGATGGGAGATCCGCAATCGCGGCAAAAACCTCTTTGCGCGATCGGCGATGACCGGCGGTGAAATGGTTTGTCCTTGAGCCACCAAAGGCTGGCCGACGGCACCCAGCCCAGCACCGCGAAGGCGCTGCCGGTCGCGCGGCGGCACATATCGCAATGGCAGTAATGGACACGCGGCTGGGATGTGACGCGGTAACGAATGTTGCCGCATAGACATCCCCCATTTCGTTCCGCACCTGTCATTTGGATCCTGCCGTTCGAGGGTCGCTGCAGCTGAACGTCCGACGCAGGATGTGGTTTCGACGAGAGGAACGAGTTCGAACGCATAGCGTTGTCCGGCACCAACCCAAGCTGGAGCGCCGGATTTGAACAGGGTTTTGCTATCGCGCGCAGACCGACCTGCCGCCAATTTCGCATTGCGCGGGCGCGGCGCGGATTTTTTCGAAATCAGTGTGCCTTGATGTCGGCGCCGGGCTTGGCATACGGCCCCTTGGGCGACCGATGTGTCCATCTCTGTGTCGACATGCAGCGGCTGTTCGCGGAACCCTCGCAATGGGCAACGCCGTGGATTTCCCGCGTCCTTCCTCGCATCGTCGAGCTTGTTGAAAGACGAGCTGCCGAGACGGTTTTCACCCGTTTCCTGCCGGCACAAAAACCGGGGCATGGCGTCGGTTCATGGAAGCGCTACTATGAACGGTGGGCGTCAATGACGATCGACCACGTTGGCCCCGAAATGATCAAGCTCCTGCCCGAACTGGCGATCCATTGCCCGCCAGCGGTCGTCGTTGACAAGCACGTCTATTCGCCATGGCCGGAGGGCAATCTTCAAGCGCTGCTTTCAAGGCGCCGGATCGATACACTCGTCGTAACCGGCGGCGAGACGGATGTCTGCGTCCTGGCCACCGTCCTTGGCGCGATCGACATCGGCTATCGCGTCGTGCTGGTAACAGACGCGCTGTGCAGCTCTTCGGATGCGACGCACGATGCGCTCATGACAGTCTATCACCAGAGGTTCGCACAGCAGGTTGAAACCGTTGAGATGGAAACGGTCCTGTCGAGTTGGAGTTGAAATTCCAAGGCCTATGCCGACGCGTCCAGATCGATCAAGGCGATGCCGAGTTGGTATTCTCCGTTTTTGGATCGCACGGTGCCATCGCTGTCAGGCCGACGCCGCGATCTCGGAGGCGAAGTCGCGGTAAGACCGCAGGGAGCGTCCCAGGAGCTTGGTGAGGCGTTCGACGTCGCCCGCATCGGGCACCATGCCTTCGGTGATGAAGCGCTCGGCCATCAGGCGCATATCCAACGCCATCCAACTCGGCATGAACTGGCGAAAGTTCCGCTCGAAGCCGGCGGTATCGTTGCCGGGGAAGGAGATCGTGCGGCCTAGCACTTCGGTCCAGATGGCAGCGACGTCTTCGCCGGTCAGCGTGTCGGGACCGACGACGTTGATACGATCGAGCGGAAGCGGCATGGAGGCCCGTTCGCGGCGGACCAGCTCGATCGCCGCGATCTCGCCGACATCGCGTATATCGACCATCGCCAGGCCCTTGCTGCCGATCGGCATCGGGTAAATGCCATGGCCGGTGATCACGTCCTTGATGGCGACGTCGTTGTTGATGAAGTAGGCCGGGCGCAGGATCGTGGCGTTGAGGCCCATCTGCTCGATCGTCCGCTCAACGCCGAACTTACCCGCGAAGTGGGGCACGTTCGCATAGAGGTCACTATGGATCACAGAGAGGTAGACGATCCGCTCGATGCCGGCTTCACGAGCCACGTTGAGGGCAACCAGCGCCTGTGTGAACTCGTCGGCAACCACGCCGTTGACCAGGAACAGCGTCGAGACGCCGGATATCGCACCGCGCACCGAATCGACGTCGAGCAGATCGCCCCGCACGACGGTGACGCCCGCTGGGACTTTGGCCTTTGCGGGATCGCGGACAAGTGCTCGCACGTCGGCACCGCGCCCGACGAGTTGTGCGACGACTTGGCTGCCGACATTGCCGGTAGCGCCGATGACGAGGATGGTCATGAGACTTCTCCGTGTTGGGTTTGATTGACGTTCTGAATATGAGTGCTCCACCGCTCTTGCGGCGTTGGACGACCTGCCGGCTGATGCAGGCAATGTTGCTCCCTGGCCGGGGCGCCCTCAAGGTAGGAGGATCGGATTTGGACCGATCCTGCGAGTGCTATAGTCTGCGTGCGCCTGCGCCGCCTCCGCCAGCCGGTAGCGATGAAGCTCGATTTCCCCGAAGATGCAGTCCCTCCACTGATCAAAGACTTCGGTGGCCGCCTGGGCCAGCATTGAGCCTTTCACGATCGCGGCGGCGCTCGCCTGGCCGATCTTGACGTTGCGCGCGGCGAGTGCCTGCTGATCGATATCCGGAGGGCCTGAAGAAGCGCCGATGGTGAAAATTGCTCCACCATTCCGAACCGCGCCAGCCGAGGCCGCAAACGTTGCCCTGCCGACGAATTCGTAGACGACGTCGACGCCTTTGGGGGCGATGGCGCGAATCCGGTCAGGAAGGTTGGCCTGATCGGACGCAAGGGCATGATCCGCGTCGGCCGAAATGCGCCCAAGTTTGGCACTTGAGCCAACGGCGATGACGATCGCGCCCAACGCTTTGGCCCAGCGCGCAACCAACGAGCCGACGCCACCCGTTGCGCCCTGAACGAGAACCGTGTCGCCCGGCCGCACTTCATGCAGCCTTTTGACGGCCAGCCACGCCGTTATGCCTTTCGTCAGTAATCCCGCCGCGATTTCGGCAGGCACGTCGTCCGGCAGATGCACAAGAGGCGCGACGTCGATAAGCCGCTCGCTGGCATAGGCGCCGGGTGCAAAGAAATAGGCAATTCGATCGCCGACCTTGAAGCCGTCCGTCTCTGGGCCCGTCTGCGCGACAACGCCGGCGGCCTCGACTCCGGGTACGAAGGGTAACTCCGATCGAAAGGCTCCCGAACGGAACATCGTGTCGATGAAATTCACGCCGATCGCGTCCTGGCGAAGCTTGACCTGACCTCGACCGGGGGCACCGACCGCATCCTCCTCAAGAACGAGAACCGACGGGTCTCCAGTGCGGCGTATACGGATGACAGCAGACATGGCGTTTGTCCTTGTGATCTCGATTTCCTATCGAGGCAGGTGGCCCAGTTGCCGCAGACCGGTCATCCAGTCCTCGGTGTGCCATGTGCGAACGATCTTGCCGTTCTCGATTTCGTGGATGTCGACAGCCTGGATATTCATCGATTGGCCGGTTGCGGGCAGACCGGCAAAAATCTGGCGCTGCGTTCCAGTGATGGTCGATCGCACGACGACTTTGTTTCCTTCTTGAATAACGTCATCGATCTTGATGTCGAAATCGGGGAATGCTCCCACAAGCATCGCCATAGCCGCTTTTGCAGCTTCGGGACCGTGTGGAGTGCCCGGTGGCGACGGGATGTCGACCCAGCTCGACGCCAGTAAGCTCTCAAGCAGTTTTGCATCATGGCGTGCAAACGCTTGGTACCATTGCGATGCGATGTGTTTCGGGTCGTTGGACAGGGGCGCCGCGCTCGCCTGAGCAGCGAGCAACGACCCTGCGATCAATGCGATAAGAGACTTCATGCCTTCCCCCGTCAGGCTTGCGGGAGCGGAGCGATCGCGCCCAACTGCTGCATGGCGGAGTAGAGGTTGGCGACGCCCCAGTGCTCGGTAATCTTGCCATTGACGACGCGCATCGCATCGACGGTCTCGAAGCTGACCTTCTTGCCGGTGCCGGCGACGCCGAGGAAGTTTCCCCGATGCGTGCCATGATATGTCTTGAAGGTGGTGACCACGTCACCGTCGATGCGCTGCCAATGGATTTCTGGCGTGAAATCCGGGAACGCCTCGCGCAAGCGCTTGTAGAGGACGAGGACGCCGGCCTTGTCGCGGGTGCCGCCGGGCTGAGGTGTATGATCGAAGAAGTCGTCCGAAAAAAGTTCATTGAACAGAGCCCAATTCCCTCCGCCTTGCACCTCTTCGGTGTTACGGCGAACGATGTCCTTGGCACTGCGGTTGAGATTGTCGGTCACTGGAATCTCCTCGATTTAGCGTTCAGAGCTGTCACGGGCCTTCGCCCCATCGGCGCCTGCGGCAACGCAAGCCAAGCCTGAAACCCGAACATGATTCCACCATCGGCGCGCCACTGGGTCATATTGCTGTTCCTCACCGATGCCGACGTGCCGGCCATGTTCGATGGGAAAGATCTACGCCCGCTGCATTTCCCAGAAAACCGGCATAATATCGGTTGTTACGTTCGAGGAATTCGATATGCGCTCAGGGCTTTGTATGCCGGCCCTTGACCAGCTGCGGATCCTTTTGACCGTCTTCGAAGTCGGGAGTTTTGCCGGCGCGGCGCGTCTGTTTCACCAAGGCATGCCACGCTTGCATTGCCACGAGCCGATGCGCGGCAGACTGTCTGTCAGCGCCGATGCGCGTCGAGGCTAAGGCGGCCAGCGCCGAAGGCGACGACATGAAGAAGTCCACCGGCAATGGCAATGTTCTTGAAGAAGTGAGGAAACTCGTTTTGATCCGCCAGGTTGGAATGAAACGCGGTCGCGATCGTGAACAGCGCCATGACAGCGGCGACGATGCGCGCACGATAGCCTGCGATGAGCGTCGCGAAGCTCGGGGCACCCGCAGCTACAGTCGAAATGATCGCTGCATCCGGACTTCCTTTGCCCCTCTCGCTTCGCCATCGCGGTAACGATGGAAGTTGCGGGTAGTCTCGCGCCGGAAAGGAGGAAAAGCGAGCCGATGAGAGTGCGGCCGACGATAGGGCTTCTGTCGTTCCCCACTTGCGGTTGTCTATGCCTCGCTTGATTGATGCTAGGCGAACAGCTTTCAGCCTATGGGCGCTATTCCGCGGGCGGGGATCGGAGCAAAGCGATCAGAGCAAGGCAGCCGACCGTGGAAAATCCGATCACGACAAAGCCGTCGATATAGGACAGCAGGTTGGATTGCGTTTGCACGACGCGTGCCAGAAGAGCCGCGGCCCGCGCATTGGTTTCATCTGGCCCCACCGACCGGGTGGTGACCGCGGCCCTGTATTGGTCGAGCCGTTGGTCGGTGAGATAGGAGCCAGCGGCTACGTGGAGGCCAATCAGGTTCGAATGGAACTGCTCGCGCACCCTGAGGAACGTCCCAATGAAGGCAACGCCGAGCTCCCCGCCGAAGAGCCGGAACGTTTGCAGGAAAGCGCCGAAGGTAAAGGCGTCGCCGCGATAAATGTGTCTGGTGGAGAACCAGATCAGGGATATGAAACCAAGCGACTGGCCAATTGCCTGCACGATCTGGGACGGAAGGAAGTCGTCGCTTGCCCAATCCTGCGTGAGGCCAGTGGCCATGAAACACGCCACGCCGATCAGCACGAAACCCGCCGCGAGGGGAAGCCGGGCGTCGACATGCTTAAGCAGTTTGCCGATCAAGGGGGCAAGCACAAGCTGAGGGGCCGCGATCCATAACAGCACGTCGCCCGTCTGGAGCGATTTGAAGCCCTGCACCGTCGCCAGATATTGCGGAATAATCAGCGCCGTTGAAAGCAGGACAAACCTGAACGCGATCAAAAGCGCGGCCAGGAGCGGAATGTTCCCGGATGCGACGAAGCGCAGATTGATCAGCGGCTGATCATGGCGAAGCTCATGGATGACGAAGGCGATGACCAGCAGAAATCCGGCCAGGAGCAGCCCGCAAATCAGTCCCGAGTTCAGCCAATCGAGCCGGTTGCCTTGATCGAGCGCGGCATAGAGCAAGCTGAATCCGACACTGGCATAGACTAGGCCGAACCAGTCGGCCCCTCGCAGGTAGTCGCGATTGATCGGCTCCCGTGGGATGCCAAACCAGACGCATAGCATCATCAGCGGCGTGATTATGGCGTTCTGCCAGAAAATCCAACGCCATGACAGATTCTCGATAAACCACCCCTCGATCGAGGCCGAGATGTTCAGTGACAACTCGGTGTTCATCGCATAGGCGGCAATGCCGTAGACCGCTAGGTGCGCCGGCAGATTGCGCAGAACGAAGCTGAGCGTCAGTGGAATGAATGTTCCCGAAGACAGTCCGCCCAGAAAATAGAACGTGAGGAAGATGGGTAGGTTCGCGGAGTAGGGAATGAGCACTGACAGGAGGGTAAAGACCGCGGTGGCCCCGAGAAGGACGCGCCGCACACCAAAAGTGCCGCCGAGCCATACCGCGACCGGTCCCATCATCATCTGCCCGACGGTCAGCGCGGTGCTGATCCACGCGCCTTCGTCAACACCGGCGTGGAGGGCACCGCGAATGTCGGCAAGCCCGAAGGTCGTGATACGCCCGGCAAGCGTGGAAATGATCGAGCCGATCAGCACAGCGAGGATACCGATATAAGGCCGGGCGCAAACAGCGGGAGTGGACGATGCGTTCCCGTGGGGTGCGAGAGACGGTGAGGTCGAGACCGATCGTGACAAGCCGAAGCTGACGTCCGTCATGGCAGGCCGTCCGCCGCCGCCCGGCCGTCCTCGCTTGCGCCGCCCGTGTCGACAGTCGCGGTCACCGACATCCCCGGACGCAGGAGCTCGAGCTGCGAACTGTCGTGATCGAGGATAATTTTCACCGGAATGCGCTGCACCACCTTGGTGAAATTGCCTGTCGCGTTGTCGGGCGGCAGCAGGCTGAATCTCGATCCGGTGGCGGGTGACCAGCTCTCGACGCGACCCTTTAGAACGACGCCGGGAACGCTGTCGATTGTCACCGTTGCCAGCTGCCCGGCGCGGACACGCGTCAATTGCGTCTCCTTGTAGTTCGCCACCACCCACAGGTCGGGAAGTGGCACTATCGAGATCACCTGGGTGCCGATACCCACATACTGCCCAGGCCGCACCTGGCGCAGGCCCACCATCCCGTCGACGGGTGCGAGAATCCTGGTATGACTGAGATTGAAGCGCGCCAGCGCCAAAGCGGCCTGCTGGGCCTTCAGAGTCGCTTCGGCCTGCTGTTGCTGCGTATCGAGCACCTTCAACTGCTGGCGCTGCTGATCGAGCTGCGCGTGGTTGAGATCAAGCGTCGCGGTAGCCCGGCTGTAGCTGTTCAGCGCCTGCTCCGCGGCTTGATGCGAGACAGCGTCCGTGGTGAGAAGAGACTGATAGCGCTTCGAATCCCGCTCGTAGCGCCACACATCCGACTCTGTTGCGGCGATGGTGGCTTCCGCCTGACGAATGAAGGCCTGTTGCAGGATTTTCTGATTTTCGATGTTGGCGATCGCCGCCTTGCCGGCCTCGACATTCGCTTCGGACTGATCCACCAGCGCGCTGTAGTCATCGTCTTCGATCTGGACGAGAAGGTCGCCCGCCTTCACGCGCTGGAAATCCTTGACCGCAACGGAGCGCACATAGCCGCTCACCCTGGCCGCAAGCGGCGTTATGTCCGATTCAAGATACGCGTCGTCGGTGCTCTGTGTCCTGGCGGAGCCGATCCAGACGTTCCAATTCATGGTGAAAAGGAACACCAGGCCTGCGGCCAGCAGGAGGACGGCAACGCGAAGGGGCAGAGTTTTGCTGCTGGCAGGCATTGGCAAGTGGACCACCACTACATTTTCAGGATGATGAACTGATCATTGGTCGAGTCGGTCTTCTCTCGCAGTTCGGCGACTTGCGCGGCAGGTGACCGCCGGCACGTGATTGCCCCAGCCATTGCGGATGGAGGCAAGCACGTCTCTTGACCCCTAGAGCCGGATGATTTCAGGTCGAGTCGACCTGAAATCCGAATCCGTCTCTAAATCAAAAAGTTAGAGCATGATGTCGTCCGAAAACCGCTTCACATTTTTCGGCATCATGCTCTAGGCAAACGCCTCTCCACTTGGGTCGAGGCGGCAATGGAATGGAAATGAGAGGACGACCTCAGAGTACCGAAAGAAGCCCTCCGTCCACGAAAAGCGCAATGCCGGTGATGTAGCTCGACAGATCCGAGCCCAGGAAGGCGACTGCATCACCTATCTCGGAGGGTTGACCAAGACGACGGAGCGGGGTGCGTTTGCGAAAGCCTTCGGACGCCTCGGCGATACCGGGACTGGTCCGAAGCAGCACCGTGTCGATGGTCCCCGGAGCCACCGCGTTCACGCGGATGCCATCGGGACCGAGCGCGTCCGCCAGGGATTTCGCCATCAAGACGACGCCACCCTTGCTGGTGGAATACGCGACTGTGATTCCGGCCCCGTGGATTCCGCCCATGCTGGCCATCAGCACGATGCTACCGCCCTTGCCCTTCGCCTTCATCTGACGCGCTGCTGCCTGGGATCCGAACAGTACACCGTCGAGATTCACCGACATCAGCCGTCGGTAGTCATCTTCCGCCACGTCGGGTCCGTCTGTCTTGAGCGTGATTCCCGCGTTGGCGACCATGACGTCAACGCCGCCGAACGTATCGGCCGCGTCAATCAGCGCATCATTGTCTGCCCGCTTGCTGACGTCGGCTTTCACGAAAAGACTGGACACGCCCAGCTTTTCGATATCGAGCGCGGTTGGCGCGCCGCCTTCGCGTGGTGTCTCGGTCACGTCGGAGACAATCACGGCCTTCGCGCCGTGTTGTGCCGCCTTGAGGGCAATTGCTCGGCCGATGCCGCTAGACGCGCCGGTGACGACAACTACCTTGCCCTTCAATATGTCGCTCATACGATTCTCCTGGGTTCCTTGCTTGATAGGCCGTCGACTTGCATTGGAATGCCTTGAAGGCATTGGCTTCCGGATTGGCGGTGTGCTGCTCCTGGAATTTCGCAAATCCGCGACTTCCCAGTGCTTGGCGAGCTTGCCGTCCGCGATTTGGTAGAACTGAAACGCCGCGAAATCGAAGCGGTTACCCGTCGCTTTATACTTGCCGAAATCGTTCACGTGAGTGCCGCTGACCCAGTTCATCACCGCCGCCCGATGAACTTCCAGACGATTGTCGGCTCAGATGAGATACCGAGGATGACGCTCGGATATCTCCAGGATTGTCACAGTCGTCGCTCGCGAACACCCAGATAAGGTCGCGAGCGACGTTCGACGCCGCATGGCTGCTCGCCGAGCGTGGCGCTCATGTCGCGGTGGGTGTGGATTCGTCGCAAGGCACATATCCGAAGTTCACCCACCCATCGACCCAGATGCTCCCGCCAATTTCTGCAGCTCGGACCCATACCACGCAGAGATGGCGCGGTACTCAGTTCCCTGAGGGGTCTTCCAATCCCGAAACCACTCATCAATCATTGCCCGCGAGGTGTTAGGTATAGCGCCGGCCTGAATCAGACGTCTTATGGCAGTCTCATGAGCTACCTGCGAAAGGCCGCCCACGGCGTCCACGACGAACATCGCCTCATAGCCATCGCGGAGGGCATCGATGATTTGATATGCGAGACAGATTTCCGTCCAGAGTGCCGCGAAGACCAAGCGCTTCCGGCCTGCTTTTTCGACGGCGGAGCGAATATTGACGTCTTCCCACGCGTCCATAGTCGAACGATCGATAGCAGTTGTTCCGGGTAACTCGTCCGCGATGGCCTGAACCGTGGGGCTGTTTACTTTGCCGCCAACCCCCACAGTACTTAGAATTACCGGTACGCCAAATGCCTTCGCAGCCCTGATCAGGAATCTGACATTCAGTTCGATAAGCGCCGAACTCGTTTCGGATCGGACTGCTCTGAGCATTTCGGGTTGGTAGTCAACCAGCAACAGGGCACATTCAGCAAACTTCCATACTCCTTTTGAAGGAGGTTCCTGTGCCTGAGCAAAGGAGGCGGAACTGAGTGATGCTCCAACCGTGACCAGCGATGCTCCAGCCATGGCCCCGGCGCCGCGGAGGATTCCTCGCCTGCTCGTCGACTTGGACATGATGTCATTTTCGTTCATCGATGCGCTCCACAGGGGGATCGGGTCATGACCTTCGCTCCGGTGTTGGTTGCATCTCTAGGATTTGCCGCAGTCATCGCTCGCGAACAGCCAGATAAGGTCGCGAGCGACGTTCGACGTAATCGACAAGCCATCCGCTCAGGCGATCGATGCTTCCGCCCGCCACCACGATGCGGCGTTCGCTACGCGAACTATTCGAATTGATCGAACTCGCATGTCAAAACTATGCGGCTGTTCCAGAGAGCCGACTGCTGACATTCATTCACCGTCTGCCGCGCCATCCTGGCTGCGACCGTCAGGATGAGGATGGTTCATGCTCGACCCGGCAACGCCCGCGATATCAATGCGCGTCGGCAAATCCGAACGAAATGGGATGACCGACGTTGCAGCGCTGGTTGGCCGGATTTTTATCAGCGGCGTTTTCATCATCTCGGGGATCGGCAAGATTGGCGCGCCGACTGCAACCATGGCCTTCATCAGTTCCGTCGGTCTGCCGTTTCCGCAATTGGGGCTGGCGATAGGGATCGTCATCGAGACAGTCGTGACGGTGGCATTTTTGGTCGGCTACCGCACGCGTATGATGGCCGCGATTATTGTAGTCTATTGCTTCGCCACCGCCATCTTCTTCCATAACGCCTGGTCTGATGTGAATCAGTTGATGCATTTTTGGAAAAACATGACCATGGCTGGCGGTTTGATGCAGGTCCTGGCCTTCGGTGCGGGCCGCTATAGCCTCGATGCATTTCGCAACTAGAAGTTTGGCCCCGCGACCGGTTCGCCGAATTCAATCGAGGCGTGCCACTTTTGAGGAGGCTAGTCACTGCATCCCATGTCGTCGCTAGTATGCTCGTGTCGTAAGACGATGGGAGCGGCGGCGTCAGTCGATGCAAAGGCCGGCAAAGTGCCACCATTCATGCCATGCGATTGGCGCATGAACTGATTGATCAGGAACGACGCCGCGGGGCCAGGAGGCATGTCCGTTCGGTGAATCGCAAAGAAGCGATAATGGCCGCCTTTGAAATCCGGCATGTCCAGCAGCACGAGCCTGCCGGAGGCGAGGTCCTCAACGATCATCGGTTCTGGCATCGTACCCCAGCCTATTCCTTCGCGAAGCAGCATATGTTTGGTGGCAAGATCCGCTACACGCCAAGTGTGGGTGGCCATGACGCCGAGATCCGAACCTGCGGTCAGCGGCGAGCGATCGGTAAGGACCAACTGAACATGATGGCGCCCGGCGCCGAGTGCGTTGACGCCCAGTGCCAGCGGATGAGAGGGCGCGGCGACCGGAACAAGGTGAACACAGCCGACACCGATGCGCTCCAGGCCGTCGATTTCGACGTCTGGAGGGCCGCGAACGCCGATCATCGAAGTCCGATCGAGTACGAGTTGGGTCACGGCGCCAAGAGCCTCGGCTCTCAGCCGGAGCGGGACCGTTGGGAACTCATCGTGGAAATTCCTCAGGGCTTCAACCACGCGGGCGGCGGGTAGCATCACGTCGAGGGCGACGTGAACTTCTGATTCGATGCCTTGATGAAGGCCCTTGGCCTTCGCGCGTAATCGGTTAAAGCCCAATGCCACGTCGCGGGCCGCCGTCAGCAACGCGCGGCCATCGCTGGTGAGCTGGGGGCGGCGGGTGGAATCCCGTTCGAAAAGCATGACGCCCAGTTGCGCCTCCAGATTGGTGATTGTGTAACTGATGACGGATGTCGCCCGGTTTAGCTGCCGCGCTGCTCCGGCGAAACTGCCCACGTCGACAACCGCGAGAAACACCCGCAATTGGTCGAAAGTCGGCGTCCCCGGATCAGACATATCGATTTCCTCCCAACGCACGAATGAGCATTTGCTAATCAATCGGGCAAATACTCGCACTTTGGCGTATAGAGTCAACCGGGCCTGGTTTTGCAGGGTCCATAACAAGCGCGATAAGGAATGACGCATGCAATTGTCGGGTCCGGCGCGATTGGCGAGCACCCTCGCAATTCAGTTCGCCAAGCACCGAATCGAGGTCATGCTGGCCAACAGCCGCCGCCCCTCCACCCTGACGGATCTGGCCGTGATTTAAGCACGAGCGTCACGCCAGTCGAGAGAGATTGTGGCTGAGGCCGTTCCGGCGCGTAGGTGGTCAACGCCTCAACACGATCCCGGCGGCCAGGCTGGCGGCATATCCCAAGCAGGCCGGCGGGCGCCGAGTGGTCGTTCTTCCGGCTATGAGGCAGTCGCTAGATCCCAGGCCGCCAAGCTGGTCGAAAGCCTCGGCTTGCCCGCTCGACCTCGGCATTGCCGTGCGAAGCCGGAGTTACCCGAAACGCGAATTCCATCGGTTCAGGGCCGCGCGCCGATCAAGACGGAATTGGCGTCCGAGTGCCGTATCGCCCATTAAGTCGAACCCGTGAACGGCCCCGGGATAGACATGGCATTCTACGGATACTCCCGCTCGCGAAGCGCGCATGACGAAGTTCACACCCTCTTCAAGGAAGAGGTCCAGGGCGCCGATGGCCAGGAACAGGGGCGGGAAGCCGTCAAGGCTTCTGGTCAGGCTCGGAGAAAAATAGCCCACCCGATCGTCATCTGCCGAATAGGCTCCTTTCATAGCCGACCACCCGAAGCGATTGTCTTGCGCTGTCCAGACAAATCCGCCGGTCGTCGGATTGGGCTGAACGTCTTGGTCGGACCCCGTCCGGCAATCAAGCATCGGATAGATCAGCATGGCGCCTGCCGGCAGAAACTCCTTACGATCGCGTGCCAGAAGCGTCGTCGCTGCAGCCAGTCCCCCGCCAGCGCTGTCTCCCATGATAGTGATCCGTCGCGGGTCCACTCCGAGCGAAGCTGAATTTTCGAAGAGCCAGCGAAGCCCGGCATAGCAATCCTCGATCGGGCCGGGGAATGGCGTCTCTGGCGCCAGCCTGTACTCCACCGACACCACAACCGCCGTATTCTCTATCGCCATTTGCCAATTCAGACCGTCGATCGAGGCCGCGGAACCTAAGACATAACCGCCGCCATGAATGTTCAGGATTGCTGGCTTTTGTCCCGCACCAGGCGGCGCATAAATGCGCAGTTGAACAGGAGGCGCCCCGTTCATGCCCGCGGTTACAGCGAGCCGAGGCTGCTCGATCGCCATGCCCTGTTGCTCGAAGTACTGTTGCGCGGTTGCTCGCGCGTCTGCGAGACTGGCGGCGCTAAGACCAATGCTGGGTCCATTTTCGAGAAACGGACGCAGTTCAGGGTCAACCAGACTCTCTCCGCTCATGTTCAAAAACCTCTCACTGAGACGCGCAATGGTAACGTCGCCAATCGCTTCAGCCAGTCCGATAGCATCGAACGCCGTGTTCCATGCTTCCGGCATGTGAGTTGCTTCGCCTTCGAATTCCTGCGGCCGCAGCGGCGAAATCGAGCGACCGACCACCTTTGAACCGCGGATGGGACGGGATTCGCCGCTTCGCTACATGCCTAACGGATAGAACGTCGTCATCGACGGAATCTGACTGGCATGGGAGGCCTCATCCAAGTCAGTGTCGATCAAGATCCGGCAGCCGAAGGAATAGGTAGCGGGCGGTGACCCTGTGACCTTTGCTGACCGTTCCATATCGCAGTCGAGGGATTTGACCATGATGGATGATTTCGATGGCAAAGTGGTCTTGGTGACCGGTGCAGGCTCAGGCATCGGACGCGAAGCGGCGTTGGAGTTTGCTGCTCGTGGCGGCATTGTTTTTGGCGCGGACCTGAACGAGCAAGGCCTTGCAGAGACCCGGCGTCTTATCTTGGAGGCAGGCGGCAGAGCGGAAGTCGGCCGCGTCGATGTATCCTCGGAGGATGATGTCTCGGCCTTTGTCGCGCGCATCGATGCTGAAGCGGGCCGTCTGGACGCCGCTTTCAACAATGCAGGAATTACTGGTGGCGCGCACCGGATCGAGGATTATCCCACGGATGACTTCGACCGCGTTCTACGGATCAACCTCCGAAGCGTCTTTCTCTGCATGAAGCATGAGCTACCGCTGCTGAAGCGGAGCGGCGGCGGTGTCATCTGCAATACGGCTTCGGTCGCCGCGCTCACCGGCCCCGGCGGAATGTGCGCCTACGCAGCATCAAAACACGGCATTCATGGGCTGACACGAGTCGCGGCGATGGAGAACGCCGCACATGGAATTCGAGTGAATGCCCTCGCGCCGGGTTGGACCGAGACGCCGATGGTCCTCACCGCAAGTGCTCAAAATCCATCCTTCGCCGCGCAGACGACCAACGCGATTCCGGCCAAGCGAGGCGGCAAACCAAGCGAAATCGCACAAGCCGCCGTTTGGTTGTGCTCGAGTGCCTCGAGCTATGTATTCGGGCAAATGTTGATCGTTGATGGAGGCATGACCATCGGTGGATTCGAGTTCTAATACCGAAACTTTGCTCCTCCGAGAACGACACCGAAATATGGAGACTGGATGATGCGCCTTGACGTCTGCAAACACTGTATCTCGGTTGAGCCGGAGGGGATGACAGACCTGTCTCGGGGATTTCTTACCCGTGAGGTAAGCCGGGGCGTTTTCATGTTGAACGGGAATTGAGGAAGTCACCGCAAAGGCTGCCGCTGACGTGAAGACGCGATGGTTGAACGGTCCCATGAAAGGCGTCGATCTTTGGACGGAAAGCCACTGCCGCGCGATGCTCCTCTATGTCCGTTGGAGTGACTAGCCCTCCCGAAGCCCAACTGAAGCCGCCCACAAGCGAGCGCGCGGCTGACCGTACCGACTTCCGAAAATGATCGAGTTTCGACATCTTTGCCATTTCATCGCCGCGGCCGAGCATCGCAAGGTTGCCACGGCCCTCGAAGACGGCGCGGGCGCTTCGCGCGAATGTGAGCTCCATGGAAGGCTTCGGATTCGTGGCGTCCATGTACGCCACGAAGTGTGGGTCTGGAGTGAAGAACGCCGTCTGGCCTTTCGCATTGCGCCGGTCGGGGCAGTGCGCGTAGGAGGCGATGAGTTCGTGGATGGCGAGGCGATCTGCGCTTTTTTGGGTAATACAAATTGAAAATTGCGCCCTCATGTTTCACAACAGGCCGGTAGACCGGGGATGGTTTCGCAGCCTGCGGGTCGCTCACGGTCCTCGAGACGAGAATTCTAGAGACGTTCAACAATGACCCAGCACGTACAAAACGCTCGAATTCTCATGTACAGCCACGATACGTTCGGGCTCGGCCACTTGCAGCGCTGCCGGACGATCGCGCATTCGCTGGTCGAGGATTTCCGCGGACTTCAGGTGCTTATCATTTCGGGTGCGACCATCGCCGGCGCTTTCGACTACCGCGCCCGTGTCGACTTCGTGAAGATCCCCAGCGTCATCAAGCTGCGCAACGGCGAATACACCTCGCTGGAAAAGGATATCGATCTGCATGAGACGCTAAGGATGCGCCAGTCGATCATCCGCCACACAGCCGAGAGCTTCCGGCCGGATATCTTCATCGTCGACAAGGAACCGCTCGGCCTGCGCGGTGAGATCGAGGACACGCTGTCCTATCTCAAGACGCGGGGTACCACGCTCGTGCTTGGCCTGCGCGAGGTGATGGATGCGCCGCATCTGCTCGAGGCGGAGTGGGCACGCAGGGATGTGATGCGCAAGATAGGCCTGTTCTACGACAAGGTCTGGGCCTATGGTCCGCCGGATTTCTACGATCCGCTGACCGGCCTGGATGTGCCGCCGGCTGTCAGGGCAAAGATGAGCTTCGTCGGGTTCCTGCAACGGAGCCTGCCGCGGAACGAGTTGCCCGGCCACCGGCCGGAGGGCGACTATATCCTCGTCACCACCGGCGGCGGCGGTGACGGCGCCGAACTGATCCACGACGTCATCGATGCCTACCAGCAGGATCCGCAATTGCAGCACCGGGCGCTGATCGTGCTTGGCCCCTACATGCCGGCGCGCAAGCGCAACAAGCTGCTCAAGAAGGGGGCCAGGATCCCCTACATCAAGATCATCGAGTTCGACAACCGCATGGAAGACCTGATTGCCGGCGCCAAGGCGGTGGTGGCGATGGGCGGTTACAACACCTATTGCGAGATACTGTCTTTCGACAAGCCGGCGCTGATCGTGCCGCGCGTCGAGCCCCGTGAGGAACAACTGATCCGCGCTCGGCGCGCGGCCGAACTCGGCCTCATCGAGATGCTCTTGCCGGAAGAAGCCAAGGATTCGCAGCGGTTTGCCGATGCACTGATGGTGCTGCCGGACCGGCCCCGCCCATCACAGAGCAATCCGCATCTGACGCTGGAAGGGCTGCCTCATATTTCCGCAATCGTCGCGGAACTGCTCGACCGGCGGGCCGGCCATCACCTTTCGGTCATCGAAGGAATGAACTGAGTTGCGATATCGCAAGATCGTCGTGGTTCTGAAGGGCTATCCGCGGCTGTCTGAAACCTTCATCGCGCAGGAACTGCTCGGTCTGGAGCGTGCGGGGTTCGACCTGATACTCGTCGCGCTCAGGCGGCCGACCGACGCAAAACGCCACCCCGTGCATGATGAGATCAAAGCGCCCGTCCATTATCTGCCGGAATATCTGCATGAAGAGCCACTCCGTGTGGCCCGCTCGCTGTTTGCCTATCTGCTGCGGCCGGGCTTCTGGCGCGCGCTCGGATCGCTGGCCAGCGACATCCGCCGCGACTTTACGCGCAATCGCGTGCGCCGCTTCGGGCAAGCGCTTGTGCTGGCGGCCGAATGGCCGGAAGACGCGGAATGGTTGCATGCGCATTTCGCGCACACGCCGGCATCGGTGACGCGCTATGCCAGCCAGCTTCGTAGCCTGCCTTGGAGCTGCTCAGCCCATGCCAAGGACATCTGGACTTCGGCGGACTGGGATCTGGCTGGCAAGCTTTCCTCGGCGCGCTGGACGGTCACCTGCACGAAAACCGGTTTCGACCGTCTGAAAGAACTCGCTAACGGCAAATCGTCCGTGCATCTGAGCTACCATGGGCTCGACCTTGATCGCTTCGGCAGTTTCGGCGAAGCGCGAAAACACTATGACGGCTCGGCGCCGGACGAACCGGTCGTCATTCTGAGTGTCGGGCGCGCCGTTGAAAAGAAAGGTTACGACACCTTGCTGGAGGCTCTTGCTCTCTTGCCTGGCGATTTGGCGTGGCGTTTCGAGCATATCGGCAACGGCGAGGAACTGAAACGGCTGAGGGCGCTGGCGCAAAAGCATGGACTGGATGATCGGGTCTCCTGGAAAGGCGCGCTAGCGCAGGAGGAGGTGCTTGAGCACTACCGCCGTGCCGACATCTTCGCCCTGGCCTGCAGGATCACCGCAAACGGCGACCGGGACGGTCTGCCGAACGTTCTGGTGGAGGCGGCCAGCCAGCGGCTTGCCTGCGTGTCGACCGATATTTCCGGCGTGCCGGAGCTCTTATCGCCTGACGAAACCGGGCTGCTGGTTCCGACGGAAGATCCAATTGCCCTGGCAAAGGCGCTGGAGCGCCTGATCCGTGATCCCGTGCTGCGCGCCCGCCTCGGCGACGCCGCCGAGCGGCGCGTGCGCGGCAATTTCGATCATATGGCAAGCATTGGACAGCTCAAGGAACTGTTCGAGCGTGAGTGGCGGGCCGCCGATTGAAGCGCGTCTTCCTTTATGTCCAGCATCTGCTCGGTATCGGCCATCTCGCGCGCTCCAGCCGCATCGCGGCGGCTCTGGTCGATGACGGGTTTGACGTAACCGTCGTGACCGGCGGAGCGCCGATCGCGGGGTTTCCGGGACCGGGGGTAAAATCTGTAACCCTGCCACCTGTCACCTCCGGTGATGAAGGATTTTCCGGACTGGTCGACCTGCAAGGCAAACCCATCGACGATGATTTCAAGAAGCGGCGTTCAGAGATGCTGCTGCAGGCATTCCGGGATTGCAGGCCAGACATCGTCATCGTCGAGGCGTTTCCATTTGGACGCCGGCAGATGCGCTTCGAACTTTTGCCGCTGATCGAGGCCGTCGACGCGACGTCGCCCAGACCGCTGCTGGCGACGTCGGTCCGCGATATCCTTCAGGAGCGCGTCAAGCCGGGCCGCAACGAGGAAACGGTCGATCTCATCAACAGGCATTTCGACCTGGTTTTGGTCCACGGCGATCCGGCTTTCGCAACCCTCGACAAGACATTTCCACTGGCTGGGGCGATCAGGGCCGAGATCACCTACACAGGGCTCGTCGCCGCGCCGCCGTCGCCCGCGGCCTCCGAGCGCTTCGATGTTCTTGTGTCGGTTGGCGGCGGGGCTGCCGGAAAGAGCCTTGTCAGATCCACCGTCGCAGCGGCGCGGAATGCCGAGAACGGTTGGAAATGGTGCCTGATCACCGGCCCGAACCTGCCGAAAGACGAATTCGACGCGATCGCTGGCGATGCCACGCCGGGCCTGTCCATTTTCCGGTTCCGCGAGGATTTCGCCAGCCTGCTAACCGGCGCCCGCCTGTCAGTCTCGCAGGCGGGTTACAACACGGTCTGCGATGTCCTGCGCGCGGGTTGTCGCTCCCTGCTCGTTCCATTTGCAGCCGGCGGTGAAACCGAACAAACGGTTCGCGCCCTGATGCTCGAAGAACTCGGCCTTGCGACGGTGCTGATGGAAAAGGACCTAACGCCTGAAGGTTTGACGCAAGCGATCGAACAGGCGCTTTTGGCACCGACGCCAACCGCGCATCGTCTCGATCTAGAAGGCGCGCGTCACTCGGCGCAAATCCTGCGCGAGCGGTATCGAACAGTTCCCTGAAAATGGAGCCTGGTTTCGGAAATGTACATGATGAAACAGGCGATTGGTCCTAGCGCGCGTCGCGTCCGGTGAGATTAGTGCGACGCGCTTCAAGTCCTTGTTTTATGCAGGTCGTCCCAAAACCGCTGCCCACTTTTGGACGAAATGCATTAAACAGTTCCAATCAGCATGAAGCGCGTATAGTTCTTTGTCGGTAGTTCGCCGGAGAACCGCATCTCCCGCAGCGCTGCCATTGCTTCGAAGGCTGCAAGTGAAGCCACGCAGTTGATGTGCGTAGGCTCGCTAAAATAGTCGTTGGATTGCAGCAGCACATTCGTGCCCCGCGGAAGCAGATCAAGCCAGGCGCGCAGATCGGCTATGTGTTCGCAGCTCGTATTGACGATCAGGTCGGAGCGCCCGGCCGCATAGTCGAGGGCGTACATATCCGCCGTCAACGCCTGGAAACGGTCGCCGGCATCCCGGTTGAGGGTCCGGGCGACCGAGGCGACTTCGGAATCGATGTCGATGCTATCGACCGCCGCGATGTCGAAACGGGCGTCGTTGAAAAGCATTGCCGGCAATATGCCGTACCATCCACCCACGACCCATACACGCCCAAACCGGCCGCCGCAGCTTTCGAACAGCCTGTCGAGCGCCCACATCTTGCAGGCGACCTGCTTGTGGTTGAAGGCATTGGCGATATCGGCCTTCGGATGCTTGGTGATGACGCGCGCCAGCCCTGCCACGAGAGGGTGGTTGACATAGGCGGCAATCCCCCGCGTGAGGTCCAGGGCCTGCTCGTGCCCGTCCATGCCGGCATTGCGTGGTTGCGTGACATCCATCATAGTTGTCTTCTATGTTGGGATTTGGGGCGACACAACGCAATCTTGCCTCCAGTAATGCTGTTTGGTTCGCGGACGTGACTGTGCCGCAAGACGCTTCGCCCTTGGCCGGTGCCGGAGAGAGCCTGTTGCATCGGTTCGGACCATCGGCGTCCGCCGGCGGCAGGACAATCCCCCGGGCCTCGCTGGCGGCGAAGACATCGCCTATAACGCCGCTCGCCAGCAGGTGCTTTTACATCCGTCCGTCCAACTGAAGGCCCACAGTCGCATATGGAACCCAGCCTAGCCCGCTATATCTGGACGCACACCAAGAAGCAGCAGGTCTGGATATTGATCATCGTCCTGCTTTCGATGATCCCGTATTTCATGTCCTTCGACCTGCCGAAGCTGATCGTCAACGGCCCGATCCAAGGTCGTGGCTTCGAGCAACCGGGCGCGACGCGGCCATTCATGAGGCTACACTATAACCTGCCGTTCATTGGCGACGTTCAGTTCTTCTCCGGTTTTCAGCTCGACCGCAAGGAGACGCTGTTTGCCCTGAGCCTCGTGTTCCTCCTTCTGGTCATCATCAACGGCCTGTTCAAACTCTACATCAACACCTACAAGGGCCGCCTCGGCGAACGCATGCTGCGGCGTATCCGCTTCGATCTGGTCGATCTCGTGCTGCGGTTTCCGCCGCGTTACTTCAAGCGGGTGAAATCCGCCGAAGTGGCGACCATGGTGAAGGACGAGGTGGAGCCGCTGGGCGGCTTCATCGGCGACGCCTTCCTGCAGCCGGTACTGCTGGGCGGCCAGGCGCTGACGGCCATGCTGTTCATCATGGTCCAGAACGCCTGGCTCGGAATGATAGCGGTCGTGATCGTGGTGATCCAGATCGTGCTCATCCCGCGAATGCGGCGGCGGCTGATCGTGCTCGGGCGCCGGCGACAGCTGACGGCGCGTGCACTTTCGGGCCGGGTAGGCGAAATCGTCGACGGCATCGGCGCGGTTCATATCCACGATACATCGAACTACGAGCGCGCCGACATCGCTGCCCGGCTTGGGCTTATCTTCAAGATACGCTTCGATCTTTACCAATGGAAATTCATGGTGAAGTTCCTCAACAATATTCTCGCGCAGATCACGCCCTTCCTGTTCTACATGATCGGCGGATATCTGGTGATCGAGGGGCGGCTGGATGTCGGCCAGCTCGTGGCGGTGATCAGCGCCTACAAGGACCTGCCCGGACCGATGAAGGAACTGATCGACTGGGATCAGGACCGGCAGGATGTCCAGGTCAAGTATCAGCAGGTCGTTGAACAGTTCACCGTCGAGGGTGTCATTGCGCCGAGAATCGAGGCATTGACGATCGAAGATCCACCTCCGATGACCGGCCCGCTGTCGGCGATCAGTCTGTCCATGGCGGACGATGGCGGTGCAATGCTCCTCGACCGTATCTCGCTCCAGATCAACCCGGGTGAGACGGTGGCGCTGGTCAGTACCGCAACGGGTGGGGCGGAGGCGCTGGCAGAAGCCTTCGCGCGACTGGACTGGCCGGACAGCGGAAGGGTCGCTTCGGGAGCCGACGACCTGCTCGAAATCCCCGAAGCGGTGACCGGCAGGCGCATGTCCTATGCCTCGTCGGATGTTTTCCTGTTCCAGGCAAGCCTCCGCGACAACCTGCTCTACGGGTTGAAGCATGCGCCGCTGACATCGGTGACCTATGACGGTACCGCGGCCGACCAGCGCCGCTGGGATATCGAGGAAGCGCGCCGGTCGGGCAATCCGGATATTGATATCCAAAGCGACTGGATCGACTATGCTTCCGCCGGCGCTACCGGCCCGCACGACCTCTTTGAAGTCGTGCGGCGGGTGCTCGACGCGGTTGTTCTGTCGCGCGACATTCTGGATCTTGGCTTGCGCTCTTCGGCCGACCTGACGCGTCACAAGGGTTTTGCCGGGCGGATCGTGGAACTGCGTGCGACGTTGCGAACCCGGCTGGAACGCGAAGGCCTGAGCGGCCTGGTGGTTCCTTTCGAACCGGGCGCCTACAACAAGGAAGCAACGATCGGCCAAAACCTGCTCTTCGGCGCCGCCGCCGGTCCCGAACTGGCCGACCGGGCTCTGGCGGCCAATCCGTATTTCGCTTCCGTGCTGAGGCAAGCCGGCCTCGACCGCACGCTCTACGAAATGGGCATGGAGATCGCAGAGCAGGCGATCGAACTGTTTGCCGACCTGCCGCCCGATCACCAGTTCTTCCAGCAGCTCGCCTTCATGAGCGCCGAAGAGATCCCCGCCTACGAAACCTTGCTGCAACGGCTCAAGAACCGTCCCTACGAGGCGGTTTCGGAGGCCGACCGCGCCATGATCGTCACCCTGAGCTTTGCCTATATCGAGCCCCGGCACCGCTTCGGCCTGCTGAGCGACGAGCTGATGAGCAAGATCGTCGCTGCGCGCAATTTATTCTATGAAAACCTACCGCCCGAGCTGCAAAATGCGGTCGAACGGTACGATCCTGCCAAATACATTGCCGCGGCTACCGTCATGGACAATGTGCTGTTCGGCCGCGTGGGCAACAATCATCCCGACGCGCCGGACCGCATACGCTCCATCGTCTATGACATCCTTGACGAACTGGGGCTTTATTCCGAACTTCTTGATGTCGGCCTGGACTTCAACGTCGGCTCCGGCGGCAGACGTCTGACTAGTGGCCAGCGACAGAAGCTCGACGTCGCCCGGGCCCTGCTCAAGCGTCCCGATTTTCTCATTCTCAACCGGCCGCTGTCGGCGCTCGACCAACGTGTGCAGGACAAGGTGCTGCGAAACGTGATCGAGGAAGCCAGACGCGACGGCCGTTCGCCGGCAATCGTGTGCGTCGTGACGAGTCCGGCAATGGCAACGATGTTCGATCGCGTTGTCGTGTTCGACTCGGGTCGTTTGGCGGAAGACGGAACTCACGAGACACTTTTGGCAGGGGACGGTGTCTTCAAGGAGCTGCTGTCATAGAGCATTGGACATTCAGATGGGATCATTCCGCCGGTGGGAACTTGCCGCAAGGTCAAGGGGTTCAGGTTTCCGGCTGATCGGGCTCGCCACCTTTCGCGTGGTTCGTCTCGCCATCCGGAACAGAATTGATTCCATCTGGGTGCCGTTTGATCTAGTCTCGCAAACGTGAATTTGGGAAGGTTGCGACGATGCTGCTCAAGGATGAGGTTGGGATGCTGCAACGCGTCCCCTTGTTCTCCGGCATAGAGCCGACAAAGCTCAAGCTGCTTGCGTTCACATCCGACCGCGTCAGCTACGGCGCCGGCCAGATCCTTTTCCGGCAGGGCGACGAAGGGGACGCCGCCTATGTCATCCTCTCAGGCCGAGCGGATATTCTGGTCGATTCCGACAGCGGGCCGATAAAGGTTGCCGAAATGGTGCCAAATTCGATCGTTGGCGAGATCGCCATATTGTGCAACAGTTCTCGCACTGCCACCGTCAGAGCCGCGAGTCCGCTGGAGGTCCTGAGAATCCGCAAGGATCATTTCCTGAGGCTTATGAAGGAGTACCCGGAAATGACCATCGAGGTGTTGCGGGTTCTTGCCGATCGCCTAAGCCATACGACCGCGGATCTGATCGACGCACGAAGCGCCAAGTAACGAGTGACGTGCGCTTAATCCTCGCCATCGTGACGGCACTGGCTGCCATCTGCGACTGGACTGCGAAGGGCTAGCATGGACGACGACGTTTTCCTGGTCAGGTTTTGGGGTGTGCGCGGCAGCATCGCGGTATCGGGGCCAGAATTCTCTCGCTATGGCGGCAATACGATCTGCATTGAGATGCGATGCGGTAAGCATACGCTTCTGTTCGACGCGGGCTCCGGCCTGCGGCCCGCCGGCGGGGCACTTCGGGCGTCGGGCGTGACCGATTTCGACCTGTTCTTCACCCATTGCCACTACGATCACATCATCGGGCTGCCGGCTTTCAAGCCGATATACGACCCGAGCGTCAAGATTACGCTTTGGTCCGGACATCTCGCAGGACGCATGACGACCCGGCAAATGGTCGATGCATTCATACGGCCGCCGTGGTTTCCGGTGAAACTCGATATCTGCAAGGCAAGCCTCGACTGCCGCGATTTCGTGTCCGGAGACGTGCTCCGGCCGCGTGAAGGCGTGGTGGTGCGGACCGGCAGTCTCACCCACCCGGGCGGCTGCATAGGCTACCGGGTCGAATGGGGCGGCCGTGTCGTGGCGGTGATCACGGACACCGAGCATCAGCCGGACAAACTCGATCAGGCGGTGCTCGGCCTGATCGAAGATGCCGACCTCGTCATTTACGATTGCACCTACACCGAGGAGGAAATGGAACGCCGCCGCGGCAATGGGCACTCGACATGGCAACAGGGCGTCAAGCTCTGCGAGGCGGCCGGTGCGCGGGGGCTTGCGTTGTTTCACCACGATCCGTCACGCACCGACGAGGAACTGGACGAGATGGAGAGACTGGCCAAGGACAGGTTTGCCGGCGCATTTGCCGCGCGGGATGGCCAGACGCTTGAATTTCCAGTCTCATCGCACAAAGGACGCTGAGCTATTTTCCTTTGCCGGCGCCGCGCCCGATCAATGTCCTGATCGGAAGCCATGCGCAGGCTTCAGCCTGTGCGGTGACCGTGAACAGCCGTTCGAGGAAAAGCCAGGCCGATTCATCATGCACGAGATGGTGGGTAAGCAGGCCGACCGGCTCGCCGCCGTCGAATGCATGCTGCAATTGCGCGATGATGGCCTGAACCAATAGGCCATGATCGCGGCAACCGCGCGTGCCATGCCAGTCCATGATGTCGACATTGCTGTTGATGACCGCCAGCGAAGCCGGCTTCGGCGGCCCATAGACCGACAATGCCGCAAATCCTATCGATCCAAGGTCGGGTATCAAGCCGGCGTCGATCCTGTTCCAGGGTGGCACCAGCATCGGAACGGCACGTGCGCCATGCAGGCCGGTTACGCGCGACAGCCCGCGAGCCAGATCATCGAGCACCACCCCGCGTGGCCGATGGGGGCCGAGCTCCTGCTTTTTCTGATTCTCGGGCGCATGATTTCGGTGCGCCCAGCCATGAATGGCGACCATGGCATGCGGCGCCTCGTCAAGCCGGGCGACAAGCTTCTCATCGGTCAGCGCCGGAATGACGGCCAGGGTGACCGGAACCGCGAATTCACCGGTGAGGTCGAGCAGCCGATCAAGCGCAGGCGTCGGATCCACGGCGTCATCGTCACGCAGCCAGAACTCTGCCTTACGGTTCGCCCGTCGCCGGCACGCCAGTTCTTCCACCAAGGGTTGCCAGATCTGATCGGAAGTCATGAAACCGGGATCGTCGCAAGAAGCTCGGCCAGACGCGCCGCCGCGGCGCCGATGGAACGTTCTTGGAGGATGAAACGTCTGGCTTCCGCGGCCATGATGGTTCTTTCGTCACTACGGGCCAGAAGCCTTTCAATGGCGGAAGCGAACGCCTTCACGTCGCCCGGCGGGGTGAGAAATCCGGCCTGGCCACCCCGTACGACCTCCGGCACGCCAGCGATGTCCTGAGCCACCACCGGAAGGCCGGCGGCCTGTGCTTCAAGATAGGCAACGCCATAGGCCTCGCCGAAACCCGGCCAGACATAAATTCCCCCACTGTAGAGGACATCCGGCACGGCTGCGGGCTCGATCGCCCCAAGCCATTCGATACGGTCGACGGGCAAGCCGGCGAATTGCGCTTTGACCTCTTCACGGGCAGGCCCATCCCCGACGACCGACAGCGTCCAGGGCAGGTGGCCGATTGAACCGAGCGCTTGCGCCAGCATGCGATAGCTGTCGACTTTGTCGCCCGGGCGCATCATGGCGACGGTTACGAGGCGCGTCGGACAACCCCGTGCCGGCGTTTCCCGGAATACCGATGTGTCGATGAAGGGCGAAAGCATGCCGAGCGTGGCGCCGGGTATCGCATCCGCCAGTCCCTGACGATCCCTTTGCGTGAAGCAGATGTTCAGCGCCGCCTGTTCGACGGCTCGCGCCACCAACGCTTGCGTATCGGCCCACAGACCGGCGTTGCGCCGCCTCGAATAGGAAGCTTCCGCTGTCACATAGGGGATCGCAAACGCCGACGTCAGCTCGGGCCCGATGAGGTCGGGCGCCTTGTAATAGGGATGATAGGAGAACCAGAGATCGGGCTTGCCGTCACGATCCCAAAGCCTTGTCAGCCGCGCGGCTTCCTCTCGGGCCTCGAGCTTGAGCGCATCGAAACTTTTCGGCTCCGGTTCGCGTAGATAGAAGCGCAGTTCGGATGCCAGTTCGACGCTATGCCTTCCATGCTCCAGCGCCTTGACCAGCGCCCGTGCCATCTGGCGGTCGCCGGAGGCAACAGGATGATTGGGGGACTTCAGCGGCGCGTGGAAGGCAATTCGCATCGCCGGACCCTATCATCGGAAAGCCAGCGCAAGTCAATTTCGAAGCACGATCGACGTCACCTTCAAGCAGTGGAATGTGCTATCTGATGCTCATGGAAACAGCTGCCGCGTCCGACCCGTTTGTCGCTTCTCTGCCGGTCTTCGCGAAGTTCGAAAGCGCTGCCTATATCGACAATTATCGGCCTCTCCCCGATGGCTGGGCTCTGGCCACCGCCGACATCGTCGGCTCGACCAAGGCGATCGAGGCAGGGCGCTATAAAACCGTCAATATGGCCGGCGCCAGCGTCATTTCGGCGCTGCTCAATGCACTGGGTCGGCAAGACCTTCCCTTCGTCTTCGGCGGCGACGGCGCGCTCGTCGCGTTTCCCGGCTCGGCGCTGGAGGTCACCCGCAACGCGCTGGCTGCTGTCCAGAGATGGGTGGCGGACGAACTGGACCTGACCTTGCGCGCCGCAATCGTGCCGATAAAGGATATAAGAGCGCAAGGCCTCGACGTTCGCGTGGCGAGGTTCCAAGCCTCAGAAGCGGTCTTGTTTGCCATGTTCGCCGGCGGTGGCGGCAGTTGGGCGGAAACCGAGATGAAAGCGGGGCGCTATCGCATCGATCCCGCGCCGGCCGGCGCGCGGCCGGATCTGACCGGTCTCTCCTGCCGCTGGAACCCGATCGAAGCCCGGCATGGCGAAATCGTCTCGATCATAGCCGTACCGGGGCCGTCGCGCGACTTGCGCGGTTTTCAGTTTCTGGCCTCCGATATCATCGCCCTTACCGGCAGCCAGGAACGCGATGGCCACCCGGTGCCGCTGAACGGGCCGAGCTACAGTTTTCCGCCCGCCGGCCTCGATATCGAGGCGCGCGCCATGGCGCCGGCAGGATGGCGGTGGCTGCCGAAGCTGTGGATATTGTTCCTCATGACGCTCACGGCGGTCAGCGATAGATATGGCTGGACGATCGGCAGTTTCGATCCGAAGATCTACAAACGCGACGTGGCCAGCAATTCGGATTTCCGGAAGTTCGACGACGGCTTGAAGATGACCGTCGACGTTGACGCGGATGTGTCGCAACGGATCGAGAACCGGCTGAAACAGGCGGAAGAGGCGGGTATCTGCAACTATGGCCTGCACCGTCAGAAATCGGCCTTGATGACATGCCTCGTCGCCTCGCCGCTGCAGCGCGATCACCTTCATTTCATCGATGGCGCGGCCGGCGGCTATGCGATGGCTGCCGCAAACCTGAAGGCGAAGGTGCCGGTTTGATGACGGCTTGCGGAAATCGATCTTCCGCAATATGCCTCGGCCATTGTTCTTGGGACCAAGTGAGGGTCTCCATGGGAACGGACAAGCCTGTGCGAATGACGGGAAAGCAGATTTTTGGACGCCTCACGATCGATATATGACCGACTTCTAAACCGGATTTCGACGCGCGCCGCGCAAGTCGGTGTTATCGGACTGGGCTATGTCGGGTTGCCCCTAGCGGTTGCGATCGCACGCGCCGGCTTCCCGGTTTCCGGCTTCGACATCGAAGCCCAGAAGGTCGAGAGCCTGAACAACGGCCAATCCTATATCGAGGCGGTGACGTCGACAGCCCTTGCCAGCCAGGTGGCGAGCGGACGGTTCCGCGCCACCGCGGATTTTGCCAAGCTGGCCGTCTGCGATGTCATCATCATCTGCGTTCCGACACCGCTGACGAAACACCGTGAGCCGGATCTCTCTTTTGTCAGGAACACGGCAGGCACGATCGCGAAACATCTGCGTCTCGGCCAGATGATCGTGCTGGAATCGACCACCTATCCCGGCACCACCGACGACGTGATCAAGCCCATACTGGAAGAAACCGGCTTGCGGTCGAAGACGGATTTCTTCCTCGGCTTCTCGCCCGAACGCGAGGATCCCGGCAATCGCAGCTTTGAAGTCGCGACGATCCCCAAGGTCGTGGCAGGCGACGGCATGGAAGCGGCGACGCTCGTGCAGGCTTTCTACCAAAGCGTGGTCAAGACCGTCGTTCCGGTTTCCACCACGGCCACGGCCGAGGCGGTCAAGCTGACGGAAAACATCTTCCGCTCGGTCAACATAGCCCTCGTCAACGAGCTGAAGGTCGTGCTCGGCGCGATGGGCATCGACATTTGGGAGGTGATCGAGGCGGCAAAGAGCAAGCCCTTCGGCTACATGCCTTTCTATCCTGGCCCCGGACTTGGCGGGCACTGCGTTCCGATCGATCCGTTCTACCTGACGTGGAAGGCGCGCGAATACGAACTGCCGACCCGCTTCATCGAGCTGGCGGCAGAGATCAACACGGCCATGCCGCGCCATGTGGTCGATGAACTGGCTAAGGCGCTGGACCGGCGCTGCGGCAAGGCGCTCAGCCGCTCCCGCATTCTCATCATCGGGCTCGCCTATAAGAAGAATGTGCCCGACATCCGCGAAAGCCCCTCATTGCGGCTCATTGAACTCATCGAGGAATGGGGCGGCAAGGCGGAATTCCACGACCCGCATGTGACCGAGATCCCGACCACACGGGAGCATATGGCGATCAAGGGGCGCCGCTCGGTCGAATTGACAGAGGCGGCCTTGAAGCATTTCGATGCTGTCGTCATCGCAACCGACCACGACGCGATCGACTATCGGACGATCGCTGATCACGCCCTTCTGATCGTCGACACACGCAATGTTTTTGGCCGCCTCGAGCTGGCCCGAGAGACGGTGGTGAAGGCCTGAGGGCGTCTTAGCCGACGAATTTTTTGCCCGATGTCGGGATCGTGATTGCACTCCGCCGGCAGCTTCGCCACTTATGCCGCAGGATATAGGTGCAGTTACGCTTGGCTCCTGGCCACAAGGACAGTCATCCGGGAAATTCTCACCGCTTTTGCCGCCGTAGTCGGCCCTGTTGAAATCCGGGTCTTATCTTTGGGTCGTGGGCAGACTGTGATATGGCGGATCAAAGGATAATGGGTTCGTCTTCGACAGGTTTCGAGATAGCATGAGCACAGCACAAGCAGAAATTTCCACTATTCTCATGGATAAGGTTGCCGATTGGCTGACCCAGTCGGCGCTGGCGGGCAATGACCTTGAAACGTTGATAAAAGGCTTTTGCGAACGGCTGGCTGCTGCCGGCCTGCCGTTGAAGCGGGTGCATTTGAGCTTTTCGATGCTTCATCCGCTTTATGACGCGCTTGGCTTCACCTGGCTTCGCGGTCAGGGCATGGAAGTGGAAGGCTTTCGCAATAAGGCCGGCGCGCCGTCTGACAGATTCCTGACCAGCCCATACTATCATCTGCTCAGCAACAAGCTCGAACATCTGCGACGTCGGCTCGATCCGTCGGTGCCGTCGGAGTTTCCTGTTTTCGATGAACTCAGGCTCATGGGCGTCACCGATTACATGGCTTTCGTCCATCCCTTCAGCGGCAACGCCAGTCAGGGCATGCTGGGGTCTTGGTCCACCGACAGTGCCGCAGGCTTCAGCGACAGCATGATCTCGGCGCTGCTGCGCATCCAGAGCCATCTCGCGATCGCAACCAAGATGGCGGTGCTCACCAAGCTCGCCGACAACATGATGACCACTTATCTCGGCGGTGACGCCGGCAGGCGCGTGCTGGACGGTCAGATCAGGCGAGGCGAGGGCGATACAATTCGGGCCGCACTGGTGATGGCCGATATGCGTGGGTCGTCCAGGCTTGCCGAAACCTCGGGCCGCGAAATCTATATCGACACGCTGAACCAATTTTTCGATGCCGTTGCTGCACCTTTCAATCGCAGAGGTGGGCAGATCATGAGTTTCATAGGTGACGGCTTCATTGCCGTCTACCCTTGCGAAAGACACCGCTCGCAGTCCGAGGTCGCCTGCCAAGCCGCTCTTGCGGCCGCGCACAAGGCCTCAGCGCGCATGATGGATCTCAACCTGCGCAGAAAGGAGCGGGGTTTGAGCGACATACAGTTTGGTATCGGCCTGCATATCGGTAATGTGATGTTCGGCAATGTCGGGCTTACCGACCGCCTCACATTCTCCGTCTTCGGCTCGGCTGTAAACGAGGTCCAGCGCCTCCAGACCCTGACCAAGAAATATCCGCACAGCGTTCTCGCCAGCGAAGACTTTGCCGGCTACTGCGGCGCCAACAGTTGGTTGACGCTCGGCAAGGAGGAACTGCCGGGCATCAAGCATAGGCTGACGGTGCTTGCACCCGATCTGTCGGGTGCTCTTGCCCTCGATGAGGACGGTGCGCTGGAGACGATTTACGACCGAATGTCGGACGCCGAGCAGGTCATGCTGCTTCATCGCGATGCCGCGCGGATGCCGACGGGCGACCCCAGGAAGATCCAGTAGCCGCAATCTGATCCGAACGCCTTTGGCATGCGGTCCGGTCACGGTTCCGCCAGGGAACTGGCGATCGTTTCGAATCCAAGTTGCTCTAGGCTGGCAATGCGATAGTCTCGTTTACTGGCCCTGCCGCCTGGCAGGCCGCCAGAGTGGGCCTGGTGCGCATGAATTCGGGTGTTGATCTGCTGCGGATCGAAGATGTTGGCATCTCTTTTGCCATTATCGGGGGACCGTTGCGTGCCGTCAGGCGCGCGAATCTTCGCGTTCTGCCCGGCAGGGTTACCGCGCTTGTGGGCGAGTCAGGTTCCGGAAAATCGGTTCTCAGCCAGGCAGTGATGGGCATTTTGCCGAACACTGCCCATGTTCACGGCCGTATCCTGTTTTCCGATCCTGAAAAGCCCGGCACGACGCAGGATATCCTGCAGATGTCGCGTGATGGACCCGAAATCCGGGCGTTGAGAGGCAGCCGCATCGGCAAGATCTTTCAGGAGCCGATGACATCGCTGTCGCCGCTGCACACGATCGGCAACCAGGTCAGCGAATCCCTGCAAATTCATACGCCTCTAGGTCGGGCGGAGCGCAAGGCGCGGACCGAGGAAATGCTCAGCCTTGTCGGCTTTCCCAATCCCAAGCGCGCCTACGACATGTATCCCTTTGAACTTTCAGGAGGATTGCGTCAACGCGCCATGATCGCCATGGCTCTTATCTGCCGGCCTGCCCTGTTGATCGCCGATGAGCCGACGACGGCGCTGGACGTCACCATCCAGGCGCAAATCCTGCAATTGCTGCGCGGGCTTCAGACCAAGCTGAACATGGCGATGCTGCTGATCACGCACGACCTCGGCGTGGTCGCCAATGTCGCCGACGAGGTGGTGGTCATGTACCATGGCGAGATCATGGAAGCGGGACCTGTCGAGGCGATATTCCGCCGCCCGGGTCACCCTTACCTGAAGGGTCTGATGGCAGCCGTTCCGCATTTCGACCTGAAGCCCGGCGAAAGGCTGAAGGCGCTTCGCGAGGTGCCGGTGAATGTCGGGAACCTGCTCGGCAAGCAGCCGGCGCCGGCATCGAAAGGGCCGGACGACATCCTATTGTCGGTGAGGGATCTGAAAAAGGTCTTCACCATCCGCAAGTCCGGATGGTTCGGCGGGGATCATCAAGCCTCTGTTCGCGCCGTGGACGGCGTGAGCTTCGATATCAGGCGGGGAGAGTGCCTCGGTCTGGTCGGCGAAAGCGGCTCCGGCAAGACCACCGTCAGCAAGATCCTCATGCGGGCCGTCACCCCCAGCGGCGGCTCCGTGACCTTCAACGGTCGCGATGGGCCGATCGACGTCTTGGAGGCCGAGGAGGACGCGTTGCGCACGCTGCGCGCGAAAATCCAGATGATCTTCCAGGACCCGGTTTCGTCGCTTTCACCCCGCATGACGGTGGAGAATATTTTGAGCGAGCCGCTGGAAATCCATCAACGTGGCAATGCCGCGTCCCGTCTCGCCACGGTCAAGAGCCTGATGCAGGCAATCGGGCTCGATCCGCGCTTCATCAAGCGCTATCCGCACAGTTTCTCCGGCGGGCAGCGTCAGCGTATCGGCATCGCGCGCGCGTTGGCGCTGGGGCCTGAACTCCTGATCTGCGACGAGCCGGTTTCGGCGCTCGATGTCTCTGTCCAGGCACAGATACTGAACCTTCTGAAGGACCTGCAGAAGGAACTGGGCCTGACCTATCTGTTCATATCCCACAACCTGGCGGTGGTGGACTACATGGCGGACCGCATCGCGGTGATGTGCGGCGGGCGTATCGTCGAGCTTGCGCCGCGCGAAATCCTGCTCAGGAAACCGGTCCACCCCTACACGCGCTCACTGGTCGCCGCGGTGCCTTTCCCCGATCTCGACAGGCCGATGGATTTCAAGACGCTGAAGCTCGGCGGCGCGTCCGACACCAGCGCTTGGGGACCGCAATTCCGCGACGAGGGCGAGGAGGATATGCTGTCGCCGCTCGATCTTGGCGGCGGCCACCTCGTGCTGGCCCGTCGTTCGGCCGATGTCAGCGAGCTGCGCCATTGATCAGCCGGCGCACCGTTCTTGGGCTCATGGCTTCGGCATTTCTGCCGAGCACGTCGCGCGCCGGCGATCTGGAGCCGGAATTCCTTCAGCCGCAATTGAAGGCCAGGGCGCTGCCGGCACTCGCCGAGCGCTTGCCCAAGAGCCCGCGCGCGTTGAACCTCGCCGCGATGGGCCGGCAGCCCGGCCAGTATGGCGGCACGCTGCGCACGATCATCGGTAGCCAGAAAGATATCCGGCTGATGACGATCTATGGATATGCTCGCCTGGTCGGCTATGACGAAAAGCTTAAACTGCAAGCCGACATTCTCGAAAGTTTCAACGTATCGGATGGTCGCGTCTTCACTTTCAAGATACGGGAAGGACATAAATGGTCTGACGGCAGCCTGCTGACGCCGGAGGATTTTCGCTATTGCTGGGAAGATGTCTGGCTGAACAATGAGCTTTCGCAAGGCGGGCTCCCCCCGGCCCTGCTGGCCGACGGCAAGCCGCCACGCTTCGAGATCGTCGATCCGTTAACGGTCCGCTATAGTTGGGACGCTCCCAATCCCGATTTCCTGCCCAAGCTCGCCGCGGCTTCGCCGCTATCGCTTGTCCTGCCGGCCGCCTATCTCAAGCAGTTCCACAGAAAATACCAGGATCCATTCCGGCTAGCCGGCCTGATGAAGGAGAACCGGGCCAAGAAATGGACGCTCCTGCATATCCGGATGTCGCGGCAATATCGCCCGGAGAACCCGGAACTGCCGACGCTCGATCCCTGGCAGAACCGGACCAAGCCGCCGGCTGAGCAGTTCGTCTTCGAGCGAAATCCGTTCTTCCATCGAATGGATGAGAATGGCCGGCAACTGCCATATATCGACCGGGTTGTCATGAATGTCAGTTCGTCGGAGATCATTTCAGCCAAGACCGGTGCGGGCGAGAGCGACCTGCAATGCATGGGAATTGACTTCACCGATTATGCCTTCCTGAGGGATGCGGAGAAGCGCTACCCGGTGAAGATGCATCTCTGGAAACGCACACAGGGCTCGCGGCTGGCGCTGCTGCCCAATCTGAATTGTTCCGACCAGGTGTGGCGTGGCCTTCTTCGTGACGTGCGCGTGCGCCGCGCACTTTCGCTCGCTGTGGACAGGCGCGAGATCAATATGGCCGTGTTCTACGGATTGGCGCAGGAAAGTGCCGATACGGTCCTGCCGGAAAGCCCGCTCTACCGGCCGGAATTCGCGAAGGCCTGGGTCGCCCATGATCCTGACCTGGCCAATGCCCTTCTCGACGAGGTCGGGCTTCAGACGCGTGGCGATGACGGCCTGCGGATACTTCCCGATGGACGCCCGGCGCAGATCATAGTGGAAACGGCCGGCGAAAGTACGCTGGAAACCGACGCGCTCGAGCTCATCACCGATCACTGGCGCAAGATCGGCATCGCCCTGTTCATCCGGACTTCGCAGCGCGACATATTCCGCAGCCGCGCGCTTGGCGGCCAGATCATGATGTCGATATGGTCGGGCATCGACAATGGCGTGCCGACCGCCGACATGAACCCTTACCAGTTGGCCCCCACCACCGACGACCAGTTGCAATGGCCGCTCTGGGGTGCCCACTACTTGTCTCACGGCACGCTCGGTGAAGCGCCCGATCTTCCAGCCGTGGTCGATTTGATGGCTCTGCTGAAGCGCTGGAACGCATCGACCGAAGCCACGGAACGCGCCGAAATCTGGAATTCGATGCTGTCGATCTACACTGACCAGGTGTTTTCAATCGGCACGGTGAACGGAACGTCTCAGCCGATTCTGGCGTCCTCGCGGCTGCGCAATCTGCCTGACAAGGCGCTCTACGGCTACGACCCGACAGCATATTTCGGTGTCTACATGCCGGATGCATTCTGGCTTGGAGAGTCCTGAGCGTGCTTCGATATATTGTCTGGCGCATCGCCGTAATGGTTCCAACGCTGCTGGTCATATCGGCGCTGGTGTTCACCATCATCGAACTCCCCCCGGGCGACTATTTCGACAGCTACGTTGCCGAGCTTAAGGCTCAAGGCGAAGCGGTGGATTCCGACCGCATCGAGATGATGCGGAAGGAATATGGTTTCGACAAGCCGCCGGTCATTCGCTACTTCTACTGGGTAGGCGGGATGCTGCACGGCGATTTCGGTTATTCCTTCGAATATGAGCTGCCGGTTCGCGACGTCGTCGGGGACCGAATGTGGCTCACCGTGCTGGTCTCGTTCGTCACGATCATCTTCACCTGGCTCATCGCCTTTCCGATCGGCATGTACTCCGCCACCCATCAATATAGCTGGGGCGACTACGGCCTGACTTTCTTCGGCCTTCTCGGCCTTGCCATTCCGAACTTCATGTTGGCGCTGATCCTGATGTATTTCGCCAACATCTGGTTCGGCACGTCCATCGGCCATCTCATGGACCAGCAATATCTCGGCGAGCCTATGAGCTGGGCCAAGGCGAAGTCGATCCTCGCCCACCTTTGGATCCCGGTCTTGATCATCGGCACCGGGGGCACGGCCAGCATGATCCGGCGGCTGCGGGCCAATCTGCTCGATGAACTACACAAGCAATATGTCGTGACCGCGCGCGCCAAAGGCCTTCATCCCTTCAAGGCGCTGGTCAAATATCCGCTGCGCATGGCGCTCAATTTCTTCATTTCAGACATCGGCTCTATCCTGCCGGCCATCATCTCCGGTGCCGAAATCACGGCGATCGTGCTGTCTTTGGAAACGACCGGGCCGATGCTGATCAAGGCGCTGCAAAGCCAGGACATGTACCTGGCAGGGTCGTTCCTGATGTTCCTCGCCTTCCTGACGGTCATCGGCGTGCTGATTTCCGACCTGGCGCTGGCGCTGCTCGATCCACGAATTCGTTTGCAGGGCGGCAGCACCAAATGAACACGCAATCGCCGCTGCCTGCTCCGGGTGCTCCACTGCAACACTACGTTTCCATAGCGCCCTTTGACCTGCAGTCGGTCGAGGCGATGACTCCGGAGCAGTCGAAGGTCTTTCAGGCGTCGCAGTTGCGGCTGATGTGGTGGAAATTCCGACGGCACCGGCTTGCGCTGATGTCAGGCATATTCCTGGCAGCGCTCTATTTCAGCATACTGATCTGCGAGTTCCTGGCGCCCTACAATCTGCACACGCGCAACATGGACTATATCTATTCGCCGCCGCAGCGGGTGCACCTGTTCCACAACGGCCAGTTCATCGGGCCGTTCGTCTACGGCCGCCAGATGATGCTGGACATGGACACGCTCAAGCGGAACTACGTCGACAAACAGGATGATGTTCAGCGGATCCGTTTCTTCTGCAAGGGCGACAGTTACCGGCTCTGGGACCTGATCGAAGGTGACAGGCATTTTGCCTGCCCTGCCGAAAACGGCCAGCTCTTTCTGGCCGGCACTGACAGGCTGGGCCGCGATGTGTTCTCGCGCATCATCTATGGCGCGCGCATTTCACTGACAATCGGCCTCGTCGGCATCAGTTTCAGCTTCCTGCTCGGCATAGTCATCGGAGGACTGGCCGGCTATCACGGCGGCATCTTCGACCTGATCGTTCAACGGATAATCGAAGTTCTGCAATCGATCCCCAGCATTCCGCTATGGCTGGCTCTGGCGGCGATCATGCCAATAACCTGGAGTCCGATCCTGATCTATTTCGGCATCACCGTCATCCTCGGGCTGCTCCACTGGACCGGACTGGCGCGGGCCGTGCGTTCAAAGCTTCTAGCCTTGCGTGAGGAGGATTACGTTCTGGCCGCGCAGTTGATGGGCGCCAGCAGCAGCCGCATTATCCGGCGGCACCTCATTCCCGGCTTCATGTCGCATCTGATCGCGACGGCGACGATCTCCATCCCCGGAATGATCCTGGGCGAGACGGCGCTGAGCTTCCTTGGGCTCGGCCTGAGGGCGCCGACAACCAGCTGGGGCATCCTGCTGACGGAGGCGCGCAGCGTCAATGTGATCGCGTTCTATCCATGGCTGCTTTTGCCAATGCTCCCGGTCATTCTCGTCATCTTGGCGTTCAACTTCCTCGGCGACGGCTTGCGGGACGCCGCGGACCCCTACAAGTGACATCGCTATTCCGCCGCGCGTCGTGCCGCCACTCCACCCGCTATGATCCTTGTAGGCAGCCTGTTCGGTTTATTGCAGTGTTCGTCGTTCGCCTCTATATGCGGCGAGGCTCGATCCGGGTTTAATACGTCGCGCCCGGCTTTCACCCGCGAACCGTTCGCGGGCATTGCCGATCCTTTGAGCTGGTTCAGGATACACAACACATATGAGTCGCCTCGAGAGTTTCATCCGCAGGATGACTGCACAGCGCGACATTCTCGATCAAGTCTGCGCGGAGGTGGCGAAGATAGAGGGTCCCGTGCTCGAACTCGGCCTGGGCAATGGCCGGACGTACCATCACCTGCGCGAGCGCCTGCCCGGACGTCGGATCGTGGCGTTCGACCGCGCGCTAGCCGCGCACTCCAGTTCAATTCCCGAAGCTGAAAACCTCGTGCTCGGCGAAATACGTGAGACGGCGGGCAGGTTCATTGGCATCGACGCCGCTCTTGTCCATGCCGACATCGGCACCGGCTATCAAGACCGCGATGCGGTGACCGCTACCTGGCTTCCCGATCTGACCGCGCGCCTGCTTCGCATCGGCGGCATCGCGGTCAGCGGCACGCCGCTCGATCACCCGCTGTTGCAACGCCTCACGCCGCCGCCTTCGGTACCCGCCGATCGCTATTTTATCTGCAGGCGCGTGTAAGGACCGAGGCGACCCAAGCCCTCAGGGGATCGTATATATCGCTATTTCCCGCTCAATGCCGCGCAGCGAGACCTCGTGGGGCACGGGCGTCAGCGCGTTCCTGTGCAACAGATCGGCGGTGAGAGTGTCGTCGACCACCGCACGAGTGGCGAAGATCGCCTGTGCATTGGCAAGGTTCTGCACCCGCGAGGCTATGTTGACCGTCTGGCCGAAATAGTCCTGTCGCTCGTTCATGGACACGGCGATGCAGGGGCCGGCATGGACTCCGATCTTGAGCAGCAGGTCCTCGCGCCCGCTCTTTTCGTTGAGCGCACGCATGGCTTCGCGAATCCTGAGGGCCGCGGCAATCGCACGATCAGGCGTCGCGAAGGTCGCCATCACCGCATCACCGATCGTCTTCACCACGGCGCCTGCCTCGGCCGCGACGATCTCGTGCAGAACCTGGAAATGCTCGCGCACGAGATCGAAGGCCGAAAGATCACCCACCCGCTCGTAAAGCGCGGTCGATCCGCGCAGGTCGGTGAACAGGAAGGTCAGGCTGGTGATCTTCAGGCGTTGGTCGATGTCGAGCGTGTCCGTGCGGTAGAGATCGCGGAACGTCTGGTGGGTGAGCAGGCGCTTGGCGGTGAGGAAGGGCCGGCGTTTGCCGAGCAAATCATGCAATGCCTTGCCGGCGATGAAGACCATCGGCAGCACGCGGGTGTCGGTCCTGTTTTCCAGCGAAATGCGCAACGGGCCGGGTTGCATCTCCAGCGTCTGGCTCTGGACATGATCGCGGTCGAAGACCAAAGAAAGGCTGCGGCGCTCCTTTGTTGGTTCACCCTTCCCGTCGATGAACTGCACTGAATGGGTGACCGGCTCGAAGACGATGACGAATTCGGGCGGCAGCTGTACGGGCAGAACCGCCTTTTCACCGGGCGCAAGCTCGATATCCTCCAGCGAGATCTCTTCCATCTTTTTCGCGAAATCCTTATCCGGCAGATCGACGCCGGATGCCCAGTAGATCTGGCGGAAATATTCCATCAACGGCAGCTCGTGTGGATTGTGGGCGGCAATCCTGCGTATGCGGGGACTGACGGTGAATGTCACCTCGACCATCTCGTCGAGCGTCGGCGAATATCCCTCGGAACACAGCGTGCAGGTGTATTCGTCCTTCTGCAGGGTCTTTAGCGTGGCGTTGGTGTCGAGCACGCCGCCGCAGCCTGGGCACAGGACGTTCCAGGAAATGTCGAAGATGCCCACCCGCGCCGCATGCAGAAAGGCGCTTATGGCGCGCTCCTCGTCGAGGCCATGCTTGCTGGCGAAGGCCGGCACATTGATGCGGCAAAGGTCGCGGTCCTCGGCCTCGGCGATGGTTCGCTCGATCGCGTCGATTGCCCTCGGATCGACATCGGTCGATTGCCGCAGAAGCGAGAACAGATCCTGAGCTTCGTTCATCGTGCAGGCTCCGGAAAATGCGCCCCAAGGCGTGTTGACCGGACCGCTCTTTGGTCCGAGGGTCCATTTTACCTCGAAACGTGCCGCACGGCCATTCGAATAGACAGGCCTGGTGACAGTTCAATTTCCATTCGGCCGATTCTCACCGGCCGCAAGCGGCACGATGACGGTCCATTGGCATTCATCTTTGAGACTGTCGCACTCATCTGTTGCAGAGACGGCTGGATTTTCAGGTGACGTCCGGTGCATCGTGGCGGGCCGATTGCCCACGCCGGGAACACCATGACCAGCACGACCTCGCCATCCTCCGAGAAAATCCAGCCGCTGCTCCGATCCGTCCGGCCAAGCGATGCGGAGGCGCTTTGCGCCATCTTCAACATGCCGGGCTTCCGCTGGGGCACGTTCAGGATGCCCTTCGAGAGGGTGGAGCAGGTGGAGCGGCGCATCGCCAAGTCCGGCCAGGAAACCACCTGGATCGTCGCGGAGCTGGACGGCAAGGTCGTCGGCCATGGCAGCTTGGTCGTGCAGGGTTCGCCGCGCCGTTCGCATATCGGCGAGATCAATATCGGCCTCGACGATGCCTTTGTCGGCAAGGGCATCGGCTCTGCCATACTTGGCGCGCTGCTTGACGTGGCCGACAATTGGAGGGCCCTGAAGCGGGTCGAATTGGCCGTCTACGCTGACAACGAACCGGCCGTCCGTCTCTACACAAGCCACGGCTTCGAGGTCGAAGGTCGGCATGTGAAGGCCGGTTTTACCGACGGGCAGTACCACGACCTCCTGAGCATGGCCCGGTTGCGGTTCTAGCCCCGCTGTTTCCCTTGGCGTTTGCACCACAAGCGGCTAGACGGAACCAATGACCGCCGCATTTGACCGAACCCCTACGCCTCCGGCGGAAATTCTGGCTGTGCTGTCGCTGCTCTGCCCGGAAGTCGTGCGCGACATAGAGCAGAGCTGGAATGCACCGGTTTCCCACTATGCCCGCCATCTGTGGCGGCCGGTGGCAAGGCCGGCATCCGGCCCGGCGATCGCTGCCCGCTCGATCCTACGTGAAGTCCTGCATCAGCGCCTCGGTGCGATCATGCAACCTGAGGAGATCGGCAAGGTCCTCGACGAGTTCGAGCACAGACCGGTGATTCAGTCCGGCCTGCACTGCCTGCTTCTGATGGACCGGATCACCTTCGATGCCCTGCTGCTTGCCTGGCTCGGCGCGGTCGAAAACGGACTGTCCGCCTTTGTCGGCTTCATGGGAACGACGATGACCATGGAGACGATTGGCCGGGAGGGGCCGGGATGGCTCGATGTCGGCGACGGCAAGGTCAACCTGTTTGGCATGGGGCGCCACAAACTGTGCCGCAAAAGCGCCTGCGTGGCCGGTCCCGTCTCCCTCAACAAGCGCGGGCTCGAAGCAGTGGGCGATGAAACGGATGCCAGCCGCTGGCTGGGCACGTTGCTTGCCAGTCAGGACAAGGTGTTTGGAACCGCCGCCGATGCGCTGACAGCCCTCAACGAGGATCTGTTCGCCAATTGGGACCGTTCCGGCATGGCCCTGCCGGTTTTCATCGACGATCGGCTCGCCGGCGCTGCCATGGCGCGGCATCTGGAATCCGACGGCAACCTTCTTTCCAGGCTGCTCATCGAGCCCGCGAGACGCCAGCGTCTCGACCATGCCTTGCAGGAGGCCGCATCGAGCCCATTTGGCAGATTCCTTCCCAATGCGACGGACTATTTCTGGGGCATCCGCGAGGAGCGCGTGCGCAAGCTCGTCCTCGATAACGGGCACCTGATCGAGCCTGAACGGCCGCATGGTCTTTGCATCCCGTTCGAGCGGCCGCATCTCAGGCAGGCGCTGCTGGACGGCGTGCTGCTGCCGAACTTGTTCCTGATGTTCCTCGTCCTTGCCATATTGCCGCGCGTGCGGGTTGTGGGTGGCCTGAGGCAGATTGGCTATGTAGCGCTTTTCCACTCGATCCTGCTGGCCGTGCTGGATGAAAACGCGCCGGAAGAGCGCGATCTGGCCGCGGAGCTGCAGGTTCGGGAAAATGCCTGGGGCATGGGGGTCATCGATGAAAAGATCTCGGTCCGCGAACAGCTTGCCGACCTGCCGGAAGGGGCGCTCTTCCCGGACCTGCTCCGGCAATACCGTTCGCGGACATTCGCCGAGACGACCGACGACCTGAAACTGGTTCGCGAAAACCCCCGATGGCGCAAGGTTGGCCGGGCAGTGATGAAGGCGACCTGAGCCTCAAGGCGTCATCCGGACGTGACCTCGCCTGTCACTGCACGATTCCGGCCTTGCGCAGCCCGTCCACCACGAGCTCGAAATCGGCAGGGTTCTTGTAGGGCAAGATTTTGCGACGGTATTCCAGCGAATAGTCGGGATTGACGCGGAGTACCTCCTGCCATGCCGCACGGGCCTCGTCGAAACGGCCCAGATGGCCGTAACTGGCGGCTAGAAGCGCGCGCGAGACGTCGCTGATGGGGTTGCGGCTTAACCGCTGCTGCAACAAGTCGACGGCCGTTTCGTACTTTTCCAGCTGAAACCATGCCAACGCCTGGAAATGCAGGAGCACGTCCGGAAAATAGGGATTCAAGGCCGCGCCGCGCTCGAACCACTGTAGCGCCTCCTCGGATCTGCCCGAATAGTGGAGCGCCTCGCCGAGACTTACGTACGCTTCGGCGAAGTTCGGATTGAGGACTATCGCGCGCTCAGCCTCGCTGATGGCTCCGTCGTGCCGACGTGTGTAAAGGTAGACCAGACCGAGCGCCCAATGTGCCAAGGGGTCGCCATCGTCCACTGCTACCGCCCGCGTCGCAATCTCGGCAGCTTGCTCCATCGATCTCGGCGGCGAGGCACTCCACCTGTTCAAATAGTCGAGCCCATGAGTGAGAGCCAGAAAGGCGTGCGCCGAGGCGAAATTCGGGTCCAGTTTCACGGCACGTTTCAAAACGTCACGGGCGGCAATATTCGTTTCCTTCGTCAGCCGGTGCCACAGCTCCCGGCCCCGCAGGAAACAATCATAAGCCTCCACATTGTGGGTGTGCTCGGGCGCCAGCCGCTGCCGGTCGCCATCCGTCAAATTGACCGCGAGCGCGCCGACGATCTGCTGCGTCACGTCATCCTGCACGGCGAAGATATCGGTCAGGTCGCGATCGAACCGCTCCGCCCAAAGATGGCCGCCCGAGATTGCATCGATGAGCTGCGCGGTGATGCGCACCCTGTTGCCCGACTTGCGTACGCTGCCCTCCAGCACGTGCCGGACGCCGAGCTTCGTGCCCACCTCCTGCACATGGACGTTCTGGCCCTTGAAGGTGAACGACGAATTGCGCGCTACGACGAACAGCTGCGACAGCTTCGAGAGCGCCGTAATGATATCTTCCGAGATACCGTCGGCGAAGTAGTCCTGCTCGGCGTCGCCGCTCATGTTGGCGAACGGCAGGACCGCGATCGACAGCTTCGGCGGCGCTGCCGCCTCAGGCCGGACCGCCGCGGTATCCGAAGTCGCGGGCACCTTGGCCCCGGCGGTGCCGACCTGCAGCGAATAGATCCGGATGGGCTCGGCGATGTTCTTGAGCTTAGTATTGCCGAGATCGCTAACGGAGAGATCGAGCCTCGCCTTGACCTGGCGATAGGCATCTTCTGACAGGCAAATGGCGCCCGGCGCTGCGACGCCCTCCAGGCGCGAGGCGATGTTGACGCCGTCGCCCATCAGATCGCCGTCGCTTTCCTCGACTACGTCCCCCAGATGGATGCCGATCCGGAACTCGATGCGGCGATCCTGCGACACGCCGGCATTGCGCTCTACCATGCCGTTCTGCACCTCGACGGCACAGCGCACGGCGTCCACCACGCTGCGAAACTCGACCAGCGCCCCATCGCCCGTGCGCTTGATGACGCGTCCGTTATGCACGGCGATAGTTGGATCGATCAGGTCGCTACGCAGTGCCCGCAGCCTTGCCAAGGTACGATCTTCGTCCGCGCTTGCGAGTCTGCTGTATCCGACCACATCCGCAGCCAGGATTGCGACGAGTTTACGGTTCTCGCTCATGATCCGTCTCCTCATCTCCATGATAGCAGGAAGACTGAGCCAGGAGCGAACTTTCGCAAAATGGCAGCCACCCAGCCGCCCGATCCGCAGCGCTCCGCCGCCGGATCCACACGGATCGTTCGATGCCATTTGCACTGCCGCTTGCCGGCCGACGGCGATCGGTTCATCCTTGTGAAGACCGTGGCGGTGAAGTGCGCAGCGAGATCATGCCGTCACGGCCCATAGTGAGGTCTTGTTCTATGGAGTGTTCGGGCTGCGGTTTCGAGATTGAGGGCGGTTACGCCTTCTGTCCGAGGTGTGGCAGGCGCCAGCCCGTGCCATGCGCCAGTTGCGGCTATCCCTGCGCGCCTGATTTCGAGTTCTGTCCGAAATGTGGGGCAAGCGTCGGTGCGCACGCAAAAGGCGTCGAACGGCCTGCTCCGACACCAAGCCGGACCATTGTGCCGCCTTCTCGAAGCCCGTCGCTGCTTTCGAACATCGAAAGCGAAGAAGGGCTGCATCCTGTCTCCGACGCCGATCGCCGGACGGTGACGGTGCTGTTCGCCGACCTTTGCGGCTTCACGACACTCAGTGAGCAGCTCGACCCCGAGGTCATGCAAACGCTGCAGAACGAACTGTTCAAGGAATTGACGGCGGCCGTGCGAAACTTTGGTGGTTTCGTCGACAAGTTCATCGGCGATGCACTGCTCGCTCTGTTCGGTGCACCGGTCGCGCATGAGGACGATCCGGAACGTGCGCTTCGCGCGGCTCTCGACATGATTGCCCGCACGGCGCGGCTCGGCGAAAGCGCTCCTCATTCCGGCTCGCCTCTGTTGCTCCACATCGGCATAAACACGGGTCCGGTCGTCACCGGCGGATTGGGCATCGGCACCGCCAAATCCTATTCGGTGACCGGCGACACCGTGAATACGGCGCAACGACTGCAATCGCTGGCCGCACCGGGTGAGGTGCTGGTAGGCGAGCTCACTCACAGGTTGACCCGGCATGCCTTCTCTTACGAGTCGCTCGGTGATGTCATGTTTCGCGGCAAGGCTGGAAGTGTGCTCGTCCATCGACTGGATGCACCGCTTGCGGCGCCGCGTGCAGCGCGCGGGCTCGAGGCGCTCGGCCTCAGTGCGCCGATCATCGGTCGTGGCGCGGAGCTCAATAGAATGCTGGCGAGCCTTGACCAGGCGTGCGGCGGCTCGGCCCAACTTGTCCGCCTCGTCGGCGAAGCCGGTATCGGGAAATCGCGGCTGGTCAAGGAGTTCGTCGCCCGCGTCGGCGACGAGGATCGTTTTCGCAACGTCGCCGTGCGGCAGGCCACGTGCTCACCGCTGGGCGAACAATCATTTGGCGCCTTGGGCGCAGTGGTGCGCAGCGCTGCCGGGATGATGCAAAACGACAGTGGCGACGAAATGCGCGGCAAGCTCGCAGGCTTGCTCGGCGATCTCGGCCTGCAGGGCGAGGAGGCGAAGCGGCTGATGCCTTTGCTCTACCATGTGCTTGGCCTTGGCGACCCCGATGCCACCTTGCAGCATGTCGAGCCAGAGCAGTTGCGGCGGCAAATTCTCTACGCGGTCCGCACAATCATCGAACGGCGGCTTGCGTTGTCGCCGCTGTTGATTGTCGTCGAAGACCTGCACTGGGCCGACGCCGTGTCGCTCGAGGCGCTACGTTTCGTGATGGACAGGTTGGAACGTACGCGCTTGATGTTGCTGGTCACGCATCGTCCGGCATCGGACCACGGCCAGCTCGACTCAAGTCGGGTCAGTCACACAGCGCTCAGGCTTTCGCCGCTCAACAATAATGACGGACGCACCCTGCTGGCGGCGCTTTTCGGCGAGAGCTGGGTAAACTCCGCAGGCGGGCTTCTCGACCAGATCCTCGAGCGCGCGGGCGGCAACCCCCTTTTTGTAGAGGAGATCGTTCGCGGCCTTATCGATCGCGGTGTACTGATGCGCGAGGGCCAGCAATGGCGGACTGTGGCGGGCGAAGTCACAACCGGCATTCCCGCCACTATCCAGGCAATGTTGCTTGCTCGCGTCGACCGGCTGCCTCAAGAGGTGCGCCGGTTGGCCCAGGAAGCTGCGGTAATCGGCCCGCACTTCGATGCCACACTTCTGAAATCCGTGACAGCCGACCCCGGCCGGCTGGAAACCGGCTGCGAACTGCTTTGCGATGCGGAAATCATTGAGGAAGTTGCCGGATCAGGCTCGGTCTCGTCGCAAAGCTACCGTTTTACGCAAACGCTGCTGCAGGACGTGATTTACCAGAATCTGCTCCTGCAACGCCGGACCGACATCCACGGGCGGGTCGGTGCTGCCTTGGAGCAACTATGCGGCGACAAGCCGGAACGGCTCGAGGATTTGACCGTGCTCGGTCATCATTTCGCACAGAGCGCCGAGCGGGAGAAGGGCGCGCACTACCTGCAGGCAGCCGGCGATCGCGCCCGCATGATATATGCCAACGACGACGCCCTTCGTTTCTACGAGCGAGCGCTGACTGCGTTGGGTACGATCGGGCAGGCACCGCTCAAACTGGCTATTGCAGAGCGCATTGCCGATTTGAGCGGCCCGCTAGGCCGCCGCGAGATCGCGCACCACCACTACGAGACGGTGTTGCAGGCACACCGCGAGTCGGCCAATCGTATCGCTTCGGCACGAGTTTTGCGCAAGATCGGTCGGCTGCTCTGGGACGTCGGCAAGCGGGACAACGCAGAATCCCGCTATGCTGAAGCGGCAGCGCTCCTCGATGGGGCGGATGCGCCGGTCGAGCAGGCGCATCTCTGGCAAGAACGTGGCCGACAGGCGTTCCGTAGCGGAGATAACGCTCTCGCGGCAAAATGGGCAGACGCGGCGCTGGATTGCGTACGCAATCTGACAACGGAGCATGTCTCCGAGGCAGGGCGTGATGCCACTCTTGTGACCGCCGAGGCACTCAATACCAAGGCTGTTGCGTTGGCTCGCCTTGGACGAAACCATGAAGCCGTGCGTCAGGTTGAGCGTAGCATTGAATTGGCCGAAGCCGCCGGCCTGCCGGGCGCGGCCTGCCGCGGCTATACCAATCTCGGCGTGCTTTACACGACCATCGATCCGGCACAGGCGATGGAGGTCTGTCGGCGCGGTCTTGAAGTGGCGCGTCGTATTGGTGATTTGGGTTTCCAGGCGCGCCTCCTCGCCAATCTGGCGGTCGCTTGTTGTACTTTCACGGATCGCTGTCCAACGGAGGGCGTGCCTGCTGCCGAGAAGGCCATCGAGATCGACCGGGCGCTCGATCAGCGTGAGCACCTGCCGGTGCCGTTGATCGTGCTTGGGCAGATCCACCAGTGCAACGGCCGCCCGGAGCTGGCGGTTGGGTTATTCCACGAAGCACTGGACGTAGCCCGCGAAACGGGCGACCCCCAACTGCTGTTTCCGTGCTATGATGGCCTCGCAACGCTTAATCTCGACCTCGACAATCTGATCGAGGCCGAACGCTACTTTTCCCTGGCGCAGGGTATATGCGCCCAGCACGGGCTCGACCCGGAAGCGCTTGTGGTGCTGCCTTTTCTCGACTAGCCGGGATTGGAGGTTGCAAATGTCCGCGCCTAGTGACTTGGTACCGCTTCAACCGGGCGACCGTGCGCCGAATGTTGTACTCGACGCCATTACCCAGGAAGGCAAGATCGCGCTGGACGACTTTCGCGGACAAAAACCCGTGCTGGTCGGCCTGTTTCGAGGTCTGCATTGTGCGTTTTGCCGGCGCCATATCGCCGCCCAGGCGCGGCTCGATCCGGAGCTGCGCGAAAGGGGCGTGGGGAGCCTGACGGTGGTCAACACGCCCATCGAGCGGGCACGTCTCTATTTCCGCTACCACCCGATGCCGAACCTGCTCGCGGCCTCCGACCCTGAGCGCGCTTCACATCGTGCCTTTGGACTGCCCAATCTCGAATTCACCCAAGACGAAACGAGCTGGCCCTACAAGGTTTCGATGGCAACGGCGATGGCTATGCGGGTCGATATGCCAGGCGAGATGCCCGGTCCAATGGATCCTTTTGCAGCCAGCGCATTCCTCGACAAGAAAGACCATTACGAAGTGACCGAAGCCGACGAGCAGATGATGGCAACGGGACACGGACAACTGATCGGTCAGTTCCTGCTGGACCGGCAGGGCATCGTTCGCTGGAGCTTCACGGAGGTTCCAGAGGGTGGGCGATACATGTTCGGGGCTCCAAGCCCGCGGGAGCTGATGTCAGCGGTGTCCCAAGTCGCCCAATAGACTTGCGAACGCGGTAAACGGCGGGACCTGAACAAAGCTGAAGCAATTCAGATGTTGGGCTCGACAAGCCAGACTTCACCGTTCATTCGAGCGCGGCCTCCAGAATGGCGACAAAGTCATCGAGCGGGCGGTCCCCGCGAATCTCGATGCGGGGAAGGTCGATCGGATCGCAGTCGAGGTCCGCCGGCCCGTGCCTGCCGCCGAAGCCGGTTCGATAGCCGCACTCCCTGGCCAGCCGGCCAAGCCGCCGGTCGGTGACGGAGTAAGGCGCCGCGAATGTCGTCGTTGGCCGGCCGGTCCATCGCTCGATGAACATGCGGGAGCGCAAAAGTTCGGCGGCCAGGTCGGAGCTCGACAGACCGTCGATGGCGCGATGCGTCGCCATATGGCTTCCGAAGAACGCACCTTCGCCGGCGAGGCGCCGCACCGTCCCGGCGTCCATGAGCGGCGTCGGTGGACCGCAGTCGGCATCCCACAGTGCGCTTTCCCCCACCAGATCCGTCACCAGGAACACTTCCGCGGTCAGGTCGTTCCCGCGCAAGATCGGCCAGGCATGGTCGGCAAAGTTCTGGAAGCCGTCATCGAACGTGATGAGCACCGGGCGGCCAACGAACGGGTGACGGTTGGCGATGAACCATTCCAACTGATCGGACATGATCGCGTGAAAGCCATTGGCGCGCAGCCACGCCATCTGCTCGGCAAACGCGGCGGGCGTCAACCGGAAACGGGCGAGCGCGGCCGGACCGTCATCGGCGACGCCGTGATACATGAGGACGGGGATACGCTGCCGCCGCTCGCTGCGTGCGACGTCGCGGCGCAACGCCCGCGCCCCGCCCCAGACGATTTTTCGCGCGACCTCCCTTTCGATGGGCGCGCGGATCGGCACATGATCGATGGTCGGTTCCGCCGCCACATCTTCAGGCGACAGGCGGCGGAAGCGATCGATGCGGTAGAGCTCGGTCTGGATCGATTGCTCGAGCACGAGACCTTCGGTCGCCGCCAGCGTCTCCGAGATCGCTTGCGCACCGAATGTGTTCCAGTCGAAGCCCGTCCGTTCCAAATTGTCACGCAGCACGAATGCGTGCGCGCTGAGGAAACTGCCGCCAGGCGCCAACGCCTCGACGAGTTTTTTGGCGACGCGCCGCAACTCGGCGAGATCGTCCAAATAGTAGAGGACTTCCGAACAGACGATCAGATCCATCCCGCGCGGCAGCGTGTCGGCGAAGAAATCCAGCACGCCGAACTCGACATTCGGCCGATCGCCGCATCGCGCGCGCGCCCGCGCGATGGCTACGGCGGAGATGTCGGTCGCGGTCAAACGGCCCACTCGCGGCGCCAGCTGCCGCGTGAAGTGGCCCTCCGCGCAGGCCAGCTCAAGTGCCCGGCCGATAGGGCCGGCCGGCAGGATTTCGAGCTGCCGTTCATATTTTTCCTGCTCATAGGCCGAACCATAGTTCCAGGGATCCTCGGTCGCGAAATGGCGATCCCAGAACGACGCGCGATCAGTGTCGCGCCCACCCTCGGCCGGTGCGTGGCGCGGCGGCGCGAGAGGTTCTGGCGTTTCGGCGCTCGACCGCACCAACTCCTGGGCTTCCGCCGCCAACCGCGCGAGCCTGCCGTAGTGGCTGTCTTGAT